>CAZFEP010000001.1:0-17375 GCA_964517365.1 uncultured Thiotrichales bacterium
TGTTTGATTTTATTCATTAGCACAAGTGTCGAGGCATCAATTTCTTGGCTTACGAAATCTCGTTTAGCGATGCCTACACCATGCTCTCCAGAGAGTGTGCCACCCAGTTTTAAAACCAGTTCAAATACTTCATTTAAACAATTCTTGGCTGTATCAGCTTGTTGGTTGGCATCGTATAAAAGATTGACATGTAAATTACCATTACCTGCATGACCAAAATTGAAGATATCAATTTGGTATTTTTCACTTAGTTTTTTCAACTCACTTAGTAGAGTGGGTAGTTGGGTAACCGGTACGACGACGTCTTCGTTAATTTTATTGGGGGCGAAGCTGCGGAGTGCAGGGGAGAGTGCTTTGCGCGCTGACCACAGTTCCTTTTTTTGTTGTTCATTTTCAGCAGTTTGGATATCAAGGCAGCCTGTTATATTTGCAGCGTTTAGCACGGCTTGTGTACTGGTTTCAATATTTTCTTTCAGCCCATCGACTTCTATCATCAGCATTGCTTGTGCTTTATTGTCTAACTCAAGGTTTGAGTTTTTGCGGATCAGGTTTAATGAGCCCGAATCGATGAACTCCAATGCATAAGGTAAAGCGCTTTGAGCCAGCACGTTTATGACCGCCTCTATAGCGGAGTTAGAATCCTGGTATAAAGCACGAAGGGTGGTAGTGCGTTCAGGTTTGGGGCTAAGCTTGAGTCTTGCTTCGGTGATGATACCTAAAATACCTTCACTGCCAATTAAAAGCCTTGTTAGGTCTAGGCCAACAACTCCTTTGGTTGTAGCGCTTCCAGTATGAATGGTTTCACCCGAGCCGGTAACGGCGGTTAGGCTTAATGTGTTTTCTCTACAGGTGCCGTATTTTACCGCACGAGGACCGGCTGCGTTGCAGGCAAGATTGCCCCCAATACTGCAATAATCTGAACTACTTGGATCAGGCGGCCAAAACAGGTTTTGTTCAGCAGCTTGTTTTTGTACGTCTACATTTAATACACCAGGCTCAACACGAATATTTCTATTTTTATAATCAAACTCTAAAATTTGATTCATGTGTTCGGTAGAGAGTACGACGCCAGCTTGAATGGGTACCGCTGCACCGGTTGTGCCGGTGCCACGTCCACGTGTGGTGAGTGGTATTTTAAATTCGTTACAGATTTTTACCGCTTGTTGTACTTGACTATGTTGTTGTGGAAGTAATACCAAATCAGGACATGCGTGTTGCTTGCTATTATCGTAGCCATACGCCCAACATTCGCCTTGATCTGTGAGTACTGAATCTTTACCACAAGTTTCGATAAACTTGCTGATGATAGATGAATCTAAGGCCAAAACGTTACGTTGTATATAAGTGACGAACTAAGTAACTTTAACCAAGTAACGATTGGTCGATGAGATCGCAAAGGCAATGTAATACTAATAGATGTACTTCTTGTATGCGTGCAGTGGAAGTGCTGGGCACACGAATTTCTATATCTGTGTTTTTTAACACTTTGGATAATTTCCCGCCATCATTACCAGAAAGTGCAATCACGACCATGTTTTTCTGGTGAGCTGCTTGGATGGCAGCTAATACGTTTGCTGAATGTCCACTTGTAGTAATCGCAATGAGCAAATCTTTTTCGTTGCCCAATGCCTGCACTTGTCTGGAAAAAATTTTCTCATAATCATAATCGTTTGCGATGGAGGTGAGAGTGGAGCTATCTGTGGTGAGTGCGATTGCAGCTAAGCCTTCACGTTCACGTTCGAATCGATTAAGTAACTCAGAGGATAAATGTTGGGAGTCAGCTGCAGAGCCGCCGTTGCCACAGCTAAGCACTTTACCTTGTTGCCTGTAGGTATTTATCATAGCTTCAGCCGCCTGCACTATTGCAGATTTAATGCTATCCAAACTGGTTTGTTTGGTTTCAATACTGGCCTGAAAGAGTTCTTCGACGCGTGATTCTTTGTTCATGCTCATGTTCGAGTTTATGTTTTTAAAGTATATGTATGCTTAAAAAGCCGAAAATGCATTGGTTACCCAATTGGGTTTCAGTGATGCATCAAACCCTACCACATCAAAGCGCATAGGCAGATCAGGTTGATGCTTGGAAACGTAATGGCTTGCAGCAGATATGAGTTTCTGTATTTTACGCTGGTCAACGCTATCCAGCGCGGAGCCAAAATCACTTTTGGCTCGATAGCGTACTTCGACAAAAACTAATGCTTCTTTGTCTTGCATGATTAAATCTATTTCTCCGGTACGGCAACGATAGTTCTTTTCAATTAACCTAAGCCCTTGCTTTTGCAGAAACGAGCACGCTTCGTTTTCAGCAATTTGACCTTGTTGTGAAGTTTTCACTAATGGCTAATTTGTGCTGAGTAATCAGGTGTTAGATTGGGTGTTTCACCTAGTGACTCAGGCCGACCTTTAATGACTTTAGCCCATAGTAATTCACGATATATTCTATTTTGGTCATTTACACTAAGCTTGCCGGTTGTGCCTTGGTACCGATCAAAATTGTTCGATGCTAGGCGTTGTAAGTGTGGAATGATTTGGTAAGCGTCAATGCCAAGTGCCGCAAAACGTGGTAATCGGGACGAGCTGCTGGTGGATTGTAGATCTAACGAGTCACGTAGTAATTCAATTGAGGGGTCATTCGATAGAAGCCATGGTAAATCGCAGTAGGTGATGCCATTGATGTCTTTGTCTGCAGAAATATTTTCATTACCTGAAAATACATGTGAAGTTGCAAACACGGGCAGATCGGACGCGTAATGATAACTAAGCTGGGGTCTAATTTGTCTGGCTTGTTGGGGGGATGCAGCAATAAAAATAAAATCGGCATCTTGTCTGCGACGAGGTTCAAATTCAACTTTTGCTTTAACGATAGATTGCACGGTGCGACGGCGTTGTTCACTTTGGTTTAATTGCAGTAAGCTCTTAATTGAAACAGAGTAATCTGAGCTTTTAGGTTCATACCGTTCTGACTGCAGCACGGATCCGCCCAGTTCATGGAAGCGGTTAGTGAATGCGGCTAACAAACGTGTGCCCCATTCACCTTCAGGTACTAACACTAATGCAGATTTTTTGTTCTCAAAAGATGCGCGCTCTGCAACTTGTTTGGCTTCATCTTCTGGTAGCAATCCAAATTGATATAAATTTTGTGCGCCTTCCAGTTCATTTCCTGAATAATTTAAAGATAATGTAGGTACCGGTAATGAGCCTTGATTGGCTAAGCTACGCACGGCATCTTTTTGAAAAGGGCCGACAATAAAGTCAGCGCCTTCGTTAACCGCTCGTTGGTAGTAGCTCAATGCAGAGCTTGGGTCATCACCCGTGTCATAGACTACAAGCTCTGGAGGTGGATTGAATGCATCTCCAAACTCTCTTGCGGTGGTAATGCCTGCATAAACAGCTTCAGCAACTTTCCCATAACGTCCGGTTAAAGGTAATAAGATTGCAATTTTATTTGGTGCGATATGAAATGATGCATAGTCTTTTATGATCGAGTTTATTATGTGATTTGGAATGCTATGTTTTGGAAAATTGCTGCGCCATTGTTGAATTTCACTATCTAGTGACGGTTGGTTTTCATGGGGGCGTTTCTGAATCGCAACAAGACTTAACCACGCAGTAAGTTCAGGGCTATTATTACTAGCGGACCACGCATTTAATTCCGTGTTATTGGTGTTGAGCAAGGTTTGCCAAATCAGCTCGTTATTCTTTTTAAGTTGGGCTGGTTTTCTTAGGAGTTGGTTTAACGCTATACGTGTTTCAATGGATTGTTTCATCTTGCCAGCGCTCTTTAATGCTTTGGCACGCACAGCCAGTAGATGTGGATTATATTTTTGCGATACGTTAATTAATTTTTCAGGAGCGGCATCCAGTGCAGCTTGTGGTTGTCCATTGAGTAGGGCGAGTTCTGCTGTGGCCACACGTTTACGGACTAGCAGATCTTGTGTGAGTACACTTTCATCTACTGCGCTTAAGTATTGTTGAGCTTGTGTTTTGGTGCCAGGTTGCAATACAGATTCTGCTGCCCTAATTTGCAGTGCTTCTTTTTGAGGAGAAGACCGGGTTTCTGCTTCGGCCCAAAAGATCGCTGCCGCTTCTTGATATTTTCCTGCGCCAAGCAATCTTTCGGCTTTACGTGTTTGTGAGCTGCTTGCTGTATCAAATACCTTTCCGGTATTTATAGGAAAATCAGCACAACTTGTTAGTATAGAAATAGCAAATAAAGAGATAAGGGTAAGAAGTGCTTTATGAGCTATTCTATGTTTATGAGCTACCCTATGTTTGGTTAGGAGTTGGAGTTCGGGTCTATGTTGGGGCATTTTTTTAGTATGGGTTTTTAGCATTATGGTTTGTATTAATAGTTTGTATATATGATGTATTTAATAATTACGGTTGATTGTATTAAATGAGTGATTTTGGCACTTTATATATTATTGCCACTCCTATCGGCAACCTTGCGGATATTACACTACGTGCTCTAGAGGTTATTAAAAGCGTTAAGACTTTGTATGCTGAGGATACTCGGGTAACTAAATATCTACTAGAACACTATGGTATCCAAGCTGCCTTGCAGTCGCTACATGATTTTAATGAATCCAAGAAAATATCCTTTGTAATCGAGCAGCTACAGTCAGGTGCCGATATCGGGTTGGTGTCAGATGCTGGAACTCCACTCATCAGTGATCCAGGCTATAAACTCGTAGCCGCGGCCCAAGAAGCAGGTATCCTTGTTCGCTCCATTCCGGGCCCGAGTGCTTTGACCGCAGCTTTATCCATTGCGGGTGTGCCAACAGATCGCTTTATATTTGAGGGTTTTTTTCCTAAAAGTTCCACGGACCGAGTTAAGTTGTTGAAAACCATGCGTTTTGAGGCCAGAACCATGGTCTTTTATGAATCTGCACAGCGCATTCAGGCAACCATTCAAGATTGTATAGAAGTGCTGGGTGGTGAGCGAAGAGCAGCGCTTATGCGAGAGTTAACCAAGCATTATGAGCAACATATTTGTGCTGAATTAGGTCAAATTCAAGAACAGTTAGCGAAGCAAACTGAAAAAGTCCGTGGTGAGATTGTATTGATTTTGTATGGTGATAATTCGTCTAAAAATGCTGCGGTAGAGGAAAAAGCACGTCAGCTCTTAATTGAGATGCAGCCACATATGCCATTAAAAGAAGCTGCAGCCATCGTGTCAAAGCATACTGGTATACGTCGAAACCAGCTTTATTCTCTGGGTTTGCGCGAAAAGGAACTGGATAATTCTAATAACGAATCATAACGTGTGATATCTTCGTACACGGAGTTAGCTAAGCAGTCGCTGTCTCACTTATTTTGAGTTGTTTGCCGATGCCAGGTGGTATTAATTGATACTGGTTAATGCTGAGTATTTCTCAAACTAAGTGAGGCAGAGGAAAGTCCGGGCTCTATGGGCAAGGTGCCAGGTAACGCCTGGAGGGTGTGAACCCATGGAAAGTGCAACAGAAAGTAAACCGCCCATGCTTATCTATTTGTTAAGCATGGGTAAGGGTGAAAGGGTGCGGTAAGAGCGCACCGCGCAGCTGGTAACAGGTGTGGCAAGGTAAACCCCACTTAGAGCAAGACCAAATAGGGGGGCGTGGAGCAATCCAACGCATGGCCCGTGCGGTCCCCGGGTAGGTTGCTCGAGGCTTGTGGTGACGCAAGTCCTAGATGAATGACTGTTCTCGACAGAACCCGGCTTATCGGCTGACTCCATTAATATTGTCTGTAAATATTTATCGTTCTTGCAACGTGAATAATGACTTTAGCGCGGCTTGTTGGGAGCCTGCAGATAATATTAACTCCCACTCTTAACCTAGTTTATTACCATTCTCTTACAAGCCTTCATTTTTACGTAGGTTCTTGTCAAAAAACCATGTAATTTTAGGGGTAAAATTACTCTTAACTATCTGTCTTATAAGAAATTTTTTGGATTTTTTCTTCGTATTTGCTTGCAATCTAATCGACTCGTTTCTATAGTGTCAAAAAGTGGGAAAAAGTGGGAAAACATGGAATAACATCCGTGACCGATAACTATGTTTCATTAAATTATGTTCCAGGGAATCAACGATCTAAATTTGGATGCCAAGGGCCGCATGTCTGTGCCTGCGCGTTATCGCGACAGTATTCAGGAAAGTTGTGGCGGTAGCTTGGTCATTACGGTCGATGTAGATCGCTGTCTCCTTATTTATCCCATGCCAGAGTGGGAAGTTATACAACAAAAGCTCATGCAATTACCAAGTATAAATAAACAAGTTAGGCGTTTGCAGAGGTTGTTGCTAGGTCATGCAACGGAGTGTGAAGTAGATGGAAATAATCGAATTCTTTTGCCGCCGCCATTAAGAAATTTTGCGGATCTAAAAAAACATGCTGTTTTGATCGGTCAGGGAAATAAGTTTGAGCTGTGGGATAAAGATGCATGGGAAAAAATGCGTGAACGCTGGCTTAAAGAAGAAAGTAAGTTGAGTGATATTTCAGGTGCGCTTGAAACACTCTCAATTTAAGGATGTGTAGTGATGTTTCGGATTTCCATTATCCGGTTTTACTTGCTGAAGTGGTGGAAGCTTTAAATATTGAGCCGAATGGAAAATATATTGATTGTACATTTGGTAGAGGAGGACATAGCCAAGAGATATTGAAAGGTTTGGGTGTTGGCGGAAGTCTTTTAGCAATGGATCAAGATATAACAGCAATTGAATACGGTAAAAATAAGTTTTTAGATGATTCGCGTTTGATATTAGAGCAGAAAAATTTTTCGCAAATAGTGCAAGTAGCAAAGCAACACAAGTTTGAGCATCAAGTGAACGGAATATTTTTTGATTTAGGGGTTTCATCTCCCCAGTTAGATAACCCAGAAAGAGGATTTAGTTTTATGCATGATGGGCCATTAGATATGCGCATGAATACGACCCAAGGGTTGAGTGCAGCAGAATGGCTAAGAAAAGTGTCTGCGGCTGAGTTGGCAAAAGTTCTGAAAGAGTATGGGCAGGAGCGTTATAGCAAAAGAATAGCCAATACTATTATAGAAAGAAGAGCTAAGGAGCCTATTGCCACTACAAAAGAGTTGGCTGATTTGGTGTTAAGTGTAGTGGGGAGGTCGCGTGAGCATAAGCATCCTGCTACACGAACTTTTCAGGCGATCCGAATTTATATTAATCAAGAGCTTGATGCTCTATCTGCTGCGTTAAATGACTGCCTTGGGTTGCTGGCTAATTCAGGTCGATTATTGGTGATTACGTTTCATTCGCTTGAGGATCAATTAGTAAAAAATTTACTGCATAAGCACACACATTCCAACCTTCCGCGAAAATTGCCCGTTGCGGAGCAGCATATCGCTAAATTAAAACGAGTATGCAAAGCCATTAAGCCTTCATGTGAAGAGGTGTCTGCTAACCCAAGGTCAAGGAGTGCAAAGTTGCATGTGTTGGAGTGGGTAGCGTGATAGGTAAAGTTTTAATAGTGATGATTCTATTTGTAGCTAATGTTGCTACAGGAGTGGGTGTAGTGTACTCAAAGCACTCTATGCGTAAATCATTTATTGAGTTGCAGAGTATGCAGAATAATTTTGATGAGCTACAAATTGAATGGGGAAGATTTCAGTTAGAGCAAAGTGCTTGGTCTACACATGGTCGTGTAGAAAAAATTGCACGTGAAAAATTAAACATGGGTTTGGTTCATCAAGAAAGACTGGTTTTTCTTAAAACAGATTAAGGCATAAATAGTAATGAAGAAAAGTCCAATTTATTCAATGCGCAGAGTATTTTTGCTGTCATTGTTTGTTGTTGGGCTGGGTGGCTTATTTGTGAGGTCTGTTTACTTGCAATTATTTGAGCATGAGTTTTTAGAGGAGGAAGGTAAGGCGCGCCATCTGCGAGTTGTCGAAATGCCAGCCCATCGTGGCATGATATTAGACCGTAACGGAGAGTTACTCGCAGTTAGCACGCCTATCCACTCGGTGTGGGCAAATCCTCTTGAAGCATTGCAAAGTCATAAAGTAATTCGTGATGTCGCGCTTATTCTTGGAATGAATGCAGACCAGCTAATTAAAAAATTACAAAGCAAAAAAAGTCGTCAATTTTTATATGTGAAGCGCCATATTGGGCCGCAACAAGCAGAGAGACTAAAAAAATTAGGTGCTAATGGTGTACATTTAAAGCGTGAGTATCGACGTTATTATCCAACAGCAGAAGTCAGCTCACATGTATTAGGGTTTACCGGTATTGATGATAATGGCTTGGAAGGTATTGAGCTTGCGTATGAAGAATGGTTGCGTGGTCGACCTGGTGCGAAAAAAGTAATCAAGGATTCTTATAATCGGATTGTAGAAGATGTAGAAGCCATGAGCATTCCTGAACCTGGTAAGGACATGGTGCTCAGTATTGACAAAAGAATTCAATATATCGCTTATCGCGAGTTAAAGGCCAAGTTATCAAAGCATAATGCAAAATCTGCTTCGGCTGTTTTGTTGGATGCAAAAACAGGTGAAGTGCTTGCCATGGCTAATGCGCCATCTTTCAACCCAAATAATAGAGAAGGTTATAGTCGAGCTACTTATCGTAATCGTTCTGTAACCGATGTGTATGAGCCAGGCTCAACCATAAAACCATTTACAGTTGCTTCAGCATTGGAGTCACAGCGTTATTCTCAAAATACAATTATCAATACTTCACCAGGTACATACAAAATTGGTGAATTTACAATACGAGATCATAAAAATTATGGCTCGCTAACCGTAAGTGAAATCATTCTTAAATCCAGTAATGTGGGTGCAACAAAAATTGCTCAAACCATTCCTGCGCAAGAATTATGGTCAACGTTTAGTTCGATCGGGATTGGTCATTCGACTGAATCTGGATTTCCTGGAGAAGTTGCAGGGTACTTAAAGAGTTTTCATGACTGGCACAAGGTGGAGCATGCCACCATGTCATACGGGTATGGAATGTCTATGACCAGTCTGCAGTTAGCACGCGCTTACGCTGTGTTGGCTTCAGGTGGAAAGCTTTTGCCTGTATCTATGTTGCGAATGTCTGATGATGATATCAAAAATCAAAAAATTCCTGCCATTTTTTCGCCACATACTATTGATAAAGTAATCACAATGTTAACTGCTGCTGTGTCAATTGAAGGTACAGGGTCTCGTGCAGCTATACCTGGTTATAGCGTTGCTGGCAAAACGGGAACTGTGCATAAATCTTCCAAAGGTGGTTATGAAGAAGATAAATATATTTCTGTTTTTGCGGGTATGGCGCCGGCAAGTGACCCTAGATTGGTATTGGTAGTAATGGTAAATCAACCAAGCAGAGGAGAATATTTTGGTGGTGAAGTCGCTGCGCCTATATTTTCTAAGATTATGGGTGGTGCATTACGAATTCTGAATGTTTCACCAGATAAAGTGCCTTTGCAGGCAAACACCACTGCCTTGCCAGATCATGCGGGTTAATTCATGCAACAACACGATTTACTTGCATGGCCGTTGGGTAAGTTACTAGAAGATTGGGCAAACGTGCAAACTAGTCATTCAAACACTTCAATAACTGGCTTAAGTTTAGATAGTCGTTCGGTTGGTCGTGGAGATTTGTTTTTTGCTTTGCATGGCTTGCAACAGCATGGTGTTGAGCATGGCTATCAAGCAGTTGAAAAAGGTGCTGCGGCAATGGTGTGGGAAGCTAGTAGTCAAGTTAATAAAGAAACGCTTCCGGTAGGTATCCCATGTGTAGAGATTGATGCCTTGCAAGATAAGGTGGGTGCAATTTGCAAACGTTTTTATAACAATCCTTCTACAAAAATGAATGTTATTGGGGTAACCGGTACGGATGGTAAAACCTCGGTAAGTCAGTTTATTGCACAAGCATTTAGTCTGTTAGGTGCTCCATGCGGGGTTGTTGGAACGTTAGGCTATGGTGTCTATCCAAAGCTTGAAGAAGCAAGTCATACCACGCCAGATGCCGTGCGTATGCATAAGCTTTTGTACGGCTTAACGCTTGATGAAGTAAATGATGTGGTGCTTGAAGCTTCTTCGCATGGATTGAGTCAGGGTAGATTGCAGGGTGTTGAAGTAGATACGGCTGTATTTACTAATTTAGGTCGTGATCATATGGATTACCACAAATCTGATGACGAATATTTCAATGCAAAAAAAATATTATTCCAAACTCCCGAGTTAAAAAACGCAATCATTAATATTGATGATGATGCAGGTAAGCGCTTGGTGGATGAATTTTCCAGCCAGCTAAATGTGGTTACTTATTCAA
Source organism: uncultured Thiotrichales bacterium (assembly GCA_964517365.1). GTDB lineage: Bacteria > Pseudomonadota > Gammaproteobacteria > UBA4575 > UBA4575 > JABDMD01. The sequence goes on from CAZFEP010000001.1 coordinate 10,254, forward strand.
TTCATACCAACACAGTAAGATCTGACAGATATGTGAATGCAAGCAATATCAAACACGCTAATGGTGAAACTGAATTTACAGTTCAGTCGAGTTGGGGTAAGGCTGAGATAAAAACAAGATTATTTGGGAAATTTAATGTTAGTAACTTGCTTGCTGTAATGGGGTCTTTGTTGGTGAGTAATGTCCCGTTTGATGATGTAGTCAGTGTTATTACGGATGTTAAGACAGTGCCTGGTCGAATGGAGTTTGTTTCTAATGTAAGTGAATTGGATGCAAGTAATTTGGGTGCTGGTCATTCAGGTAAAGCGGGGTTGCCTGATGTTGTGGTGGACTATGCGCATACTCCACAGGCATTAATTAATGTTTTGAAAGTGTTGCAAGAGCATTGTCACGGCAAACTTTGGTGTGTATTTGGCTGTGGTGGAAATCGTGATCAGGGTAAACGAAAATTGATGGCAGAAGCGGTCGAAGCCTATGCTGATGAAGCGGTGGTGACCGATGATAATCCACGGCATGAGGACCCAGAGGCCATAACTGACGAGATAGAAGCAGGATTTACATCATTAAAATATTCATTAATTCATGATCGTCGCCAAGCGATTGAATACGCGATGAAAAATGCTAAGCATGAAGATTTAGTTTTGATTGCAGGAAAAGGTCATGAGGCAGTACAAATTATTGGGCATGATCATTTGCCTTTTGATGACAAAGAAATTGCTAAAGAGATTACACGGTTACTATTTTGATGAAATTCTCTTTAGCTGAAGTTGCAGAAATTACAAATGGTGAAATGCATGGCGAAGAGGTCATGATGCATGGTTTGTCTACTGATACCAGGAAAATGGTTGCAGGTAATTTATTTGTAGCATTGGTTGGTGAATCTTTTGATCCGCATGAAGTGATTGAGGCGGGTGATGCAGCTCAGGCAAGTGCAGTATTAGTACAGCGAAAAGTTAATGCAGGTCTCCCGCAAGTTGTGGTTAATGATACTTATCAAGCATTGCAGCAGTTGGCGCTAGCATGGAGAAAAAGATTTAGTATTCCTGTCATTGGGGTTACAGGGTCAAACGGTAAAACATCTGTCAAAGAGTTAATAAAAAGAATATTAAGTGCAAGTCTTGCTTCCTCTTGTTCATCAGCTGAAATATCACCTGATGATAACGTTCTCGCTACAGTCGGTAACTTGAATAACCATATTGGTGTGCCTTTGACGCTTAGCAGGCTAAATGAAAATCATCGCTATGCAGTTATCGAGATGGGAGCCAATCATATAGGCGAGATTGCTGTGCTTGCAAAACTGGCTGAACCCAATGTCGGCGTGATCACCAATATCGGGCCAGCGCACTTGGAAGGTTTTGGTTCAATTGAAGGGGTGCTGCAAGCAAAAACAGAGTTGTATCAAAACTTGAGCGAGAACGGCATCGGTGTGGTCAATGCAGATGATCATTATAGAAAAGAGCTTGAGGAAAAGATCGGTGATCGAATGAAGATCAGCTTTGGTATAGAAAAAGAGGCAGATGTTTCAGGTAAGCAGATTTCTATTGATCAAGTTGAAATTGTTACACCCGTTGGTGAGGTTCGGGTTACACCACAAATAATGGGAATGCATGCATTGCTAAATGTATTGGCTGCAACTGCTGTTGGCTTAGCGCTTGGGTTGGAGCTTGAAGATATCAAGGCCGGTATTGAGAAAACAGAAGCTGTGCCAGGTCGACTAGTGAAGCTGGCTGGGCTGGCTGGGTCAACGGTATTAGATGATAGTTATAACGCTAATCCTGCTTCTTTGGCGGCAGCATTAGATGTGCAAGCAAAAGCATCAGGCGACCATTGGCTGGTTTTGGGAGACATGGGTGAGTTGGGTGACGAAAGTATCTTTATGCATAAGAAAGCTGCTGAGGTTGCTAAACAGTTCGGTGTGAGTAGGTTGTTTGCATATGGTGAGTTAACCAAGCATAGCGTTAAGGAGTTTGGTGCTGGCGCAAGACACTTTAATAGCCATTCAGAGCTGATTGCTAAATTGCAAAGTGAGTTGACTGCTGGAGTGTGTGTTTTGGTTAAAGGTTCACGTTTGATGCACCTTGAAAAAGTAGTCGAAGGTATACGTTCCAATGCATTAAGTGTTGATAGTCAAGCTATGGGGCACGGTTGATATGTTGCTGAGTCTTTTTGAATATCTAGAGCAATATCATTCTGGTTTTAATGTTTTTCAGTATCTAACGTTGCGTTCTATATTAGGTGTGCTTACTGCGCTGACGATATGTTTTGTTACTGGCCCTATTATGATTCGCAAGTTGACAAGTTATAGTGTGAATCAAAATGTAAGGACTGATGGCCCGCAAACACATTTAGCTAAAGCGGGTACACCGACTATGGGTGGTGCGTTTTTGTTGTTATCTATTTTAGTTAGTGCCTTGCTATGGAGTGATTTATCTAATCGTTATGTTTGGTTTGTGATTATCACCACATTTTTATTTGGTTTGGTTGGAGCGGTAGATGATGTTAAGAAACTGCTAAGTGGTTCTAGTAAAGGTCTTTCGGCAAAAGGAAAATATTTTTGGCAATCAGTTATTGGTTTAGGTGTAGCGTTAGTAATTTTTTATACAACCAGTCTGCCTGAAGAAACAAACTTGTATGTTCCTTTCTTCAAAAATATTGTTATACCCATGGGGGCATGGTTTGTGTTGCTCACTTATTTGGTTGTTGTGGGTTCCAGTAACGCTGTAAATTTCACAGATGGCCTGGATGGGCTGGCAATTATGCCTGTGGTAATGGTGGTTGGTGCGTTGGGAGTGTTTGCTTATGTGAGTGGCAATATAAATTTCTCTAATTACTTGTCTATTCCACATTTACCTTTAACGGGTGAGTTGGTGGTGTTCTGTGGAGCAACCGTAGGTGCAGGTTTAGGCTTTCTTTGGTTTAACGCATACCCGGCTCAGGTATTTATGGGTGATGTGGGTGCATTAGCACTTGGTGCGGCAATGGGTGTGCTAGCTGTCCTTGTTAAACAGGAAATAGTGTTAGTGATCATGGGTGGAGTATTTGTACTTGAGACAGTATCAGTGATGATGCAGGTGGTTTCGTTTAAGTTAACCGGCAAACGCATTTTTCAAATGGCACCATTGCATCATCATTTCGAACTTAAAGGTTGGCCGGAGCCAAGAGTTATTGTTCGTTTTTGGATTATTACCGTAATTTTAGTGCTTATTGGTTTAGCGACCCTAAAACTAAGGTAACTGTGAAACTTAGATGATAGTTAATATTTGAAATGAGTTTAGCATTGCAAAATAATGATCTGGATAATACTGGTAAAACCATTGTGATAGGTTTAGGGGAGACAGGTTTTTCAGTAGCGCGACATTTGCACAAACAGAATGTTGTTTTCACGATGCTGGATACACGCGCCAAGCCTCCTCAGCTGGCTTTGTTCAGGCAGGAGTTTCCAGACATTGATGTCCGCTTGCAGCCACTATCTGCTGCTGAGTTCGCACATGCTAGACAAATCATCGTAAGTCCGGGTGTTGACGTAAATCAAGATGCTATTAGAAAAGCAGTCATGGATAACCATTGCGAGTGTGTTGGTGATATCGAATTATTTTCACGTTGCACGAAAAAACCAATTGTGGCGATTACTGGTTCCAATGGAAAAAGCACAGTAACCAGCTTGTTTAATGAAATGGCAAGAGCTTGCGGAATTAATTCTTATGCAGGAGGAAATTTAAGCCCCCCCGCATTAGATCTTCTTGATTGTGAAGATGCTGCACTATTTGTTTTGGAGTTATCGAGCTTTCAACTTGAGTCTGTTGATTCTTTGCAAGCTAAAGTAAGTGTAGTGCTGAATATTTCGCCTGATCATCTAGATCGTCATGGTGATGTGGATAACTATGCTGCCATTAAAGAGCGCGTCTATTCAAATGCAAGCATTAGTGTTGTTAATCGCGATGATGAGTATGTTTCGCAAATGAAGCTTTCGGGTGAAGTGATATCTTTTGGTTTGGGGTGTCCAAAAGATGGTGAGTTTGGGGTGGTTGATGAAAATGGCAGCCTTAGCCTAGCTTTAGGTGATAAGCCTTTATTGCCCGTGTATGACCTCGCTTTGCAAGGTGAGTCGGGAGTTTTAAATTCTCTTGCTGCATTAGCGTTAGGGCATGCTTTGCAATTACCGATATTGAAAATGCTGGATTGTCTGAAAAAATTTAAGGGTTTGCCGCATCGTTTAGCGCTTGTAGAAACTGTAAATAATGTGAAATGGTTTAATGACTCTAAGGGCACTAATATCGGTGCTACGGTCAGTTCATTGAGGAGCCTTGAGAAAAATATTATTTTAATTGCAGGTGGTGTATTCAAAGGTGGTGATATAGGCCAGTTAAAAGAGGCGGTTGCTATGCATGCCAAGCGTGTGATTTTATTTGGACAAGATGCAAGTCAGTTAAAGCAGGGTCTTGAAGACGGTTTGCAAACAGATATGCCTATTACTATCGCAAGTTCCATGAATGAAGCGGTAGCGATTGCTGAAAAAAATACAACTGCAGGTGACCAGGTGTTGTTATCTCCAGCCTGTGCAAGTTTTGATATGTATGCCAATTATATCGAACGTGGTTGTGATTTTGAGAATTGCGTGAGGGGGCTTTTGCAGTGACTTCCGCAAAACGAGTAGTTCGAAAAAAGGTTGCAAGTTCTGATGTTGAGCTAGCTAAATATTGTGATGCCAAGCTTATGTTCGCGGTGGTCATGTTGTTGGGTATTGGATTGGTTATGGTTGCGTCATCTTCAGTAGAAATTGCGGATCGCCACACTGGAGACCCACTATATTATTTCAAGCGACAATTTATATTTGCATTGATGGGTATCTCAGCTGGCTTTGTGTTGACTAAAATACGTCTTACACATTGGGAAAATTCTGGTATGGCCATTTTATTTTTTATGGTTGCGCTGTTAATGCTTGTGCTGATTCCTGGTTTGGGTAGAACGGTCAATGGAAGTACTAGATGGTTGGCATTAGGTCCGTTCGGATTGCAAGTTTCTGAGGTCGTAAAACTATTGCTCATTGTCTATCTGGCAGGTTATGTAGTTAGGCAAGGCAAGCAAATTCGGGAATCGTTCATAGGGTTCGTAAAACCTATGCTTGTGTTAGTAGTTTTGTTTACATTTCTTCTGCTACAACCAGACTTTGGTGCTGCAATGGTGTTGTTGATTACAGCGTTGGGTATGTTGTATCTAGCAGGAGTTAAATTCTGGAAGTTTGGACTTCTTTTAATGGCTTCAGGAATCTCGATGGGGTTTGTTGCAATTTCCTCTCCTTATCGAGTTGAACGTTTTACTGCTTTTTTAAATCCATGGTCAGATCCGTTTGGCTCAGGCTTTCAGTTGACACAATCATTAATTGCAATTGGTAGTGGTGCATGGTCTGGCTTGGGGCTTGGGGCCAGCGTGCAAAAACTATTTTATTTGCCAGAAGCGCACACTGATTTTGTATTTGCAGTTATTGCAGAAGAGTTAGGTTTGTTTGGTGTATCGGTGGTACTTGCGTTATTTATACTTTTAATTTACCGATGTTTTGCGATTGGCAAAATGGTGGAAAGTAAAGGTATGAAGTTTGGCGCACAAATTGCTTACGGCATTGGTATTTGGTTAGGGCTACAAGTATTTATAAATATTGGTGTAAATACAGGTGTATTACCTACAAAAGGGCTAACCCTTCCTTTTATTAGTGCAGGGGGAAGCAGTTTGTTAGTGGTATGTATGGCGATTGGTTTAATTACACGTGTTTATATGGAGGGTCATACTAAAACATTCCGACAGTAATTTAGAAGGAATGCGCTAGCAGAATATGATGACTATACAACGTTCACCTGTAATGATTTTAGCTGGAGGTACTGGCGGCCATGTGTTTCCTGCGCTTGCGGTGGCTAAACAAATTGAAGCGCAATCTGTTCCTGTTATCTGGATAGGTACAAAGCGTGGAATTGAAGCGACTGTGGTTCCAAATGCGGGCTATAAAATAGAATGGATTTCTGTCAATGGCTTGCGTGGTAAAGGGTTAGCCACGTACGCTTTAGCTCCATTTAAACTAGTACTCGCAAGCATGCAAGTAACGTGGTTGTTAATAAAATATCGTCCTTGTGCGGTATTGGGTATGGGTGGATTTGTTGCGGGCCCGGGTGGGTTAATTGCTGCGATATTGCGTAGGCCGCTCATTATTCATGAGCAGAATGCTATAGCAGGTTTAACAAATAGGTTGCTTGCGCCATTTGCCAAGCGAATTCTTACAGGTTTTCCAAGCACCTTTACACGCAATAATGTTGAGGTGTTAGGGAACCCAGTTAGAGCTGAAATTTCTCAAATACAACGACTACAAAATATTGCAGATCCAGCTGATCGGCCATTACGAGTGTTGGTTTTTGGTGGAAGCTTAGGAGCTCATGCTTTAAATAAAACAGTGCCGATGGCAATTGCTGAAGTGATAGCTGGGCTTCCAAAAGAAATGCATCCTGAGATTTGGCATCAAACCGGTAAAAATAAGTACGAATTTACAGTCGAGAACTATAGGTCTCAGAATGTAATGTCTCGCGTCGATACTTTTATAGATGACATGCAAGAAGCGTATGCATGGGCAGATTTAGTTATTTGTCGTGCAGGTGCAATTACGGTAGCTGAACTATCGATTGCAGGTATTGGTGCAATTTTTATCCCCTATCCACACGCTGTAGATGATCACCAGACTGCAAATGCTGCAGCATTAGTACAGGCAGGCGGGGCATTAATGATTACAGAAAAAGAACTCACTGTCGCAAAGCTTGCGAGCACGTTGCAGGGCTTGTTAGGAGATCGTAATAAATTGAGGTCTCTCGCAAAAGCAGCAAGCACGTTTGCAAAGCCACAAGCAGCTAAAGATGTGGCAGATGTATGTGTTAATTCTTGTTTAGGTAAAGATGATAAAAATATAAACATGGTTAAAGATTTTTAAATGACCTTTAATATTGGACAATTTGCTACACGTAGAATTAAGCAAGTGCACTTTGTTGGTATTGGTGGTTCTGGTATGGGCGGCATTGCTGAAGTTATGGTGAACCTTGGTTATAAGGTATGTGGGTCTGATATGCAGCAAAGTGTTATGACGCGCAA
>CAZFEP010000001.1:17475-50530 GCA_964517365.1 uncultured Thiotrichales bacterium
ACCTTGGTTATAAGGTATGTGGGTCTGATATGCAGCAAAGTGTTATGACGCGCAAATTGAATGATCTTGGTGCTACTGTGTTCGACAAGCATGCTGCAAGCAATGTTGATGGTGCAGATGTTGTGGTTATGTCGAGTGCGGTAAAAGAAAACAACCCGGAAGTGTTGGCGGCACGGGAACAACGTATCCCCATTGTGCCGCGTGCAGAAATGCTGGCAGAATTAATGCGCTTTCGATATGGCATTGCTATTGCCGGTACGCACGGTAAAACGACTACCACCAGTTTAGTCGCATCCATTTTGGCGACAGCCAATATGGACCCAACATTTATAGTAGGTGGGCGTGTGAATAGTTTTGCAAGCCATTCAAAATTAGGGGCCGGTCAATACCTTGTGGCTGAGGCAGATGAAAGTGATGCATCTTTTTTGCATTTGCAGCCGATCATGTCAGTTGTGACCAATATTGATTCAGATCACTTGTCTGCTTATGACGGTGATTTTAATAATCTTCAAAATGCATTTTTGGAATTTATACATCATTTACCTTTTTATGGAATGACGGTTTTATGTGTTGAAAATGAAACCGTTAAGTCATTACTGCCTAAAATCTATCGTCCATATTTAACGTATGGATTTGAAGAAGATGCTGATTATCAAATTATTAATGTTGAGATGGTGGGAACACAGGCAAAGTTTGAATTAATGCGTCCTGGAAATGAGCTGCCCATCAGCTTTATTTTAAATTTGCCAGGGATTCATAACGTGCAAAATGCTGTAGCTGCAGCGATTGTAGCTTTGCAGTTAGAGGTCGATGAAAAGTATATTCAAGAAGCCTTTTTGAACTTCCAGGGCATTGCTAGAAGATTTCAAGTTTATTCAGATATTAACATTAATGGTAAAAGCATCCAGTTAGTTGATGATTATGGTCATCATCCAACTGAGTTGGCAGCAACGATCAAAGCGGCCCACGAAGCGTACCCTAAGCAAAGGTTGGTAGTGCTTTTCCAACCACACCGTTATTCCAGAACAAGAGACTTGTTTGATGATTTTGTGCGTGTATTAAATGATGCTGACGCATTGATGTTATGTGAAGTTTATGCAGCAAATGAAGAACCTATTGCGGGAGCAGACAGTGCAGACCTGTGTCGTGCTCTACGTGCACGTGGAAAGCTGGATCCAATATTAGTTAAAGATTTATCCGAGATACAAACAACACTTGAGCATGTAATTGAAGATGGTGATGTATTGCTTACATTGGGTGCTGGCAGTGTGGGTGGAATAGCGCCTGCGTTGCATGAGTCATTTGCGGTGCGTTGCTGATGAGTGCAGTCATGGTGAATGAATTAACCGACAAAAAAATTCGTGGCAAGCTTGAGCCTGATGTTTCATTAGCACGATTTACTAGCTGGAAAGTGGGTGGAGTGGCTGAAATTGTTTTTCAACCAGAAGATTTAACTGATTTGCAAAACTATATGCAGACGTTAGATGCATCGGTACCAATAACGTGGTTGGGCAGAGGTACCAATGTGTTGGTACGTGATGGGGGGGTTCGTGGCGTAGTGATCGCTATGCAGGGATGTATTAATGTTTTGGAAAAACTTGAAAGTAATTTGATTCGCGCTGAGTTAGGTGTGTCATGTGCAAAATTAGCTCGCTTTAGTGCAGACAATAATCTGGTGGGCATTGAATTTCTCGCTGGAATACCCGGCACGGTAGGGGGTGCGTTAGCGATGAACTCTGGAGCGTATGGTAGTGAAACCTGGAATTATGTTTCTGAGGTGGAGACCATAGATCGCAAAGGCAAGCTTCACATTCGCAAGCCAAATGAATTTGATATTGGTTATCGGACCGTGAAAGGTAGTAACGAAGAGTGGTTTGTTGCGGCTACTTTTAAACTCAAGTCAGGTGATAGTGAGCAAGCAAAAATAAGAATTCGTGAGCTGTTAGACCAGCGAAATGCTTCGCAACCGGTAGGTAGTAAAAGTTGTGGTTCCGTATTTAGAAATCCTGAGAATGATCATGCAGCGAGGTTGATTGAAGCATCTGGGTTGAAAGGAAAGGTTATTGGTGGTGCTCAAATATCAACAAAACATGCAAATTTCATAATCAATATAGGTGGTGCAACGGCTGAAGATATTGAAACGTTAATTATGGATGTACGTAAAACAATTGAGCGTGAACATGGTGTTCTGTTATTTCCTGAAGTAAAAATTATTGGTGAGGCTGGATGATGTCAGCTGATGATCTTATGCAACGATTTGGGAAAGTGGCTGTGTTGATGGGAGGATCTTCAGCAGAGCGTGAAATTTCACTAAAGAGTGGTGCAGCGATTCTAAATGCTTTAAAAGAATCAGGTGTGAATGCGCATGCGATTGATGTTTCAGATGAAGTATTTAAGACGCTGCAAAATGGAAACTATGATTGTGCTTTTATAGCACTGCATGGCCCCCTTGGAGAAGATGGTTGCATTCAGGGTGGTTTGGAAGTGATGGGTATGCCCTATACCGGTAGTGGAGTGATGGCTTCGAGTATTTGTATGAATAAGCTTATGACTAAACGGATCTGGAGCGGTTCTGGAATCCCAACTCCAAAATACACTGTGCTGAACGAATCCATGAATGAGGATGACTTGGTAGCTGATCTTGGTTTGCCAATGATATTTAAGCCTGTTTCACAAGGTTCGAGTATTGGAATGACGAAAGTCAGCAATAAGGAAGAAATTGCCTCTGCATGGGCGAGTGCCCACCAATTTGAAGAAACGGTGATTGCCGAGCAATGGGTTGAGGGGGAGGAGTATACCGTTGCCATGCTGGATGGCATTGCATTGCCTGTAATCCGTCTCGAAACACCGCACACATTCTATGATTTTGATGCTAAGTATCAAGCAAAAGACACTCAATATCATTGTCCTTGTGGCTTGCCAGAGGCGTTAGAAAAAGAAATTCAGGTTTTGGCAGCTCAAGCGTTCAACGCCACTGAAGCAACGGGTTGGGGTCGTGTCGATGTGATGTTGGATAAGGATTCGCGTCCATGGTTTCTGGAGATTAATACGGTGCCGGGAATGACGGATCATAGTCTTGTGCCGATGGCGGCAAAGTCAATAGGGATTAACTTTAATGAGTTAGTTATTAAAATTTTAGAGATGGCAATTAAAGAAGATTGTGAAGCTTTATCTGAAGTATCAACCAGAAAAATATCTGGGGCATGTGGCGCGTTATGAAAACTGTAAAGAAAAAAAATTCTATTAAAAATTTACGCAAGAATAAAAAAAGAAGCAGTGCCACCAAGCGCAAGAAAATTACGGTGCAATCATTTTCAAAACGTGATGCTTGGGATGTTATTGTGGTGATCATGTTATTAACAATCGTGGTGTACTTTTCTACTTATGTTAGGAATAATCACTTCGCAGTTGCAGTGTGGCCTGCAATAAAGAATGTTAATGTAAGTGGTGAGGTTGATGCAGTTGATCAAATTGCTTTAAGAAGCATCATTCATGCTCACACCGCAGGTGGCTTTTTGCGTGTACGAATGGAACATCTTGAAAAAGAGCTCGTAAAGTTAACATGGGTGAATCAGGCGACTGTACAGAGATTTTGGCCAGATACATTAAGTGTGAAAATTTTACAACATGATCCAATTGCTCGTTGGGGTGATACAGGCCTTATGAATACATATGGAGACTTATTTTTTCCAAATGATATGAATGATATTGAGTCTTATAAGACTCTACCCATGCTTTATGGTGAAGAGGTTAGGGCAAAAGAATTGGCTCGTACGTTTGAGAATAGTATGCAACAGCTGAAGCCGCTTGGATTACAACTGCAAGGTATGTTTGAGGATGAACGCCAATCAAAAATCCTAGTGCTAACAGATGGTTTGGTTATTTCAATTGGTGATGGGGATGTGTCTGAAAAAATTAATCGTTTCATAACTGCTCATGAACAGTACTTATCAAAAAATCTAAATGAAGTAAAAAAAGTCGACCTGCGTTATACCAATGGCCTTGCTGTTGAATGGAAGAGCCCCCAGTTCGCACAAAATTTAGCCCAAAATATAGGCCAGAACTTTGGGCAGTCTTTAGAAATGGAACCAAATTAATGAGTCGTAAAGTTGATAAAAGCATGATAGTCGGACTCGATATTGGAACTTCGAAAATTACCGCAATTGTGGGCGAGGTGAATGAAGAAAATCAGTTAGAAATAATAGGTATTGGTTCTCATCCTTCGCGCGGTCTCAAGAAGGGCGTGGTAGTTAATATTGAATCGACTGTGCAGTCTATTCAGCGTTGTGTAGAAGAAGCTGAGTTAATGGCGGGTTGCCAGATTCATTCTGTCTATGCAGGTATTGCAGGCAGCCACATACGCAGTATGAATTCACATGGCATTGTCGCTATCAAAGATCGTGAAGTTTCATCTGGTGATGTTGAGAGAGTGATTGATGCAGCGAGAGCCGTAGCGATACCTGCTGATCAACGCGTGCTGCATGTTATGCCTCAGGAGTTTGTAATCGATCAACAAGAAGGTATTCGTGAACCGATAGGCATGTCAGGTGTGCGTTTGGAAGCAAAAGTACATCTAGTTACCGGTGCGGAGAGTGCTGCACAAAATATAATTAAATGTGTGCGGCGTTGTGGATTAGAGGTTGACGATATTATTTTAGAGCAATTGGCTTCTAGTTATTCAGTGCTAACGGATGATGAAAAAGAACTGGGTATTTGTTTGGTAGATATTGGTGGTGGCACAACCGATGTTGCAGTATTTACTGAAGGTGCAATTAAACATACAGCGGTTATCCCTATTGCCGGTGATCAGGTCACTAATGATATTGCAGTCGCAATGCGTACGCCTACTCAATACGCTGAAGAAATTAAAATTAAATACGCTTGTGCATTGCGCCAGTTAGCTAATCCTGATGACACCATTGAAGTGCCAAGTGTGGGTGATCGAGAGCCGAGGAGGCTATCTAGGCAGACGCTAGCTGAAGTAGTTGAACCTAGATATGAAGAATTACTAACACTAGTCCATGCAGAGTTGCGCCGTAGTGGTTTTGAAGATTTGGTGGCGGCAGGTGTTGTGCTTACCGGTGGCAGCTCAAAAATGGAGGGCGTTGTAGATTTAGCAGAAGAAGTATTCCATATGCCTGTGCGCTTGGGGTTGCCCCAACATGTAACAGGGCTCGTTGATGTGGTGCGAAACCCTATTCATGCAACCGGCGTGGGATTGCTTTTGTTTGGGTATAAGAATCAGCGAATAGGTGAAGCTTCAATTTTTAATGAATCAGGAATGGGTAATACGTTTAAGAGGATGAAGAGTTGGTTTCAGGGGAGTTTTTAAAACTCTATAGGTGTTTTTTTATTTTTTTGTATTAAGTTTTTAGCATGTAACTAGAGGAGAAATATCATGTTTGAATTAATGGATGCGTATAGTCAAAGCGCGGTAATAAAGGTCATTGGTGTTGGTGGCGGTGGCGGTAATGCTGTGCAGCATATGGTGAACTCTGCAATAGAGGGTGTAGATTTTGTTTGTGCAAATACCGATTCACAAGCATTGAAGAATACCAATGCAAAAACGGTTATGCAGTTAGGTAGTGAAATTACTAAAGGTTTGGGTGCAGGTGCAAACCCTGTAGTGGGCCGTGAAGCCGCTATAGAAGATCGGGACCGCATTCATGATGTAATTGCAGGTGCTGATATGTTGTTTATTACCGCAGGCATGGGTGGTGGCACTGGTACAGGCGCGGCACCGGTAGTGGCTGAAGTTGCCAAAGAACTTGGCATACTGACGGTTGCTGTGGTGACCAAACCGTTTCCATTTGAAGGTGGTAAGCGAATGCAAATAGCCGACACCGGAATTGAAGAACTTAGTAAGCATGTAGATTCTTTAATCACCATTCCCAATGAAAAGTTATTAACGGTATTGGGTAAAGACACCAATTTATTGGATGCCTTTAAGTCTGCAAACGATGTATTGCATGGTGCAGTGCAAGGTATTGCAGAACTCATTACATGCCCTGGTCTAATTAATGTCGACTTTGCAGATGTGCGTACAGTAATGTCTGAAATGGGGATGGCAATGATGGGGTCGGGTTTGTCTGTAGGCACTGAACGAGCGCGTGAAGCAGCTGAATCTGCAATTTCAAGTCCATTGCTTGAAGATATAAATATTTCTGGAGCTAAAGGAATTTTAGTGAATGTTACCGCAAGCAGCAGCCTTTCCATTGGTGAATTTGAAGAAGTGGGTAATCATATAAAAGGCTTGGCTTCTGAAGATGCAACGGTCGTTGTTGGTACTGTGATTGATGAATCGATGGCGGATGACTTACGTGTAACCTTAGTGGCAACCGGGATTGGTTCTCCTCGAGTTTCAATGCCAGTAAGACCTGCAGTAAAGTTAGTTGAGACCAAGCCTAAGGTCGTTATTGAAGATCCTTCAGTTGCCGGTATGGATGATGGCTTAGAGGCTCCAGTTGCGATACGGACCGAGAATCGTGCAAAGCCCGTAGATAAAGCAAAGGAAGATGACTATGACTTGGATTATCTGGATATACCCGCTTTTTTGCGGCGCCAAGCAGATTAACAAGATTAACTAGCAGGAGGCTTAGTAGGCTGGCTTGCAATTAGTTAATGGTTATTTTAGGAGGCTTTTTAATAGGCTGATTATTGTGCATTTTTTACAATAACTTTACGCATTTGTTGAACTTAATTACAGCATCGCGGCTCCAACTTGCAAGCTAATAGTGATGACAACGCAATTGTAGGATATTATGTAATAATATTACGTTTATTGAATGGTGTATTAGCTTGTAAAGTAATTTAGATACCATTTGATTGAGCTCATGCATCCATATAGGGGTGTCCATTTACGCGCGGCGATCAAATAGGATTTATGGTCTGTGATAAAACAAAGAACGCTAAAAAATGTAATACGCGCCACAGGCGTTGGTTTGCATACAGGGAAAAAAGTCTATCTGACCTTACGGCCTGCACCTGCCCATAGCGGAATTGTATTCAGGCGTATTGATCTTGATCCACCCGTTGAAATTAAAGCCAGCCCTGAAAACGTTGGAGATACCAGCCTGTCAACTACGTTGGTATCAGGTGAAGTCCGAATTTCTACCGTTGAGCATCTCTTGTCAGCTATTGCTGGGCTTGGAATTGATAATGCGTATGTAGATGTTAGTGCTCCAGAAGTGCCTATTATGGATGGCAGTGCAGGGCCTTTTGTGTTCTTGGTTCAATCCGCAGGAATTATCGAACAGAATGCTCCAAAGAAGTTTATTCGTATAGTTAAAGCTGTTGAGATTAAAGAAGATGATAAGTGGGCACGCTTTGATCCATTTGATGGATTTAAAGTTGGTTTTACAATAGATTTTGATCACCCGGTTTTCAAGGCAGGGCCACAAAAAGCAGAGCTCGATTTTTCTACGACATCATTTGTTAAAGAGGTGTCACGTTCACGTACTTTTGGATTCATGCGTGATTTTGAGACGCTGCGCTCTCAAAACCTTGCACTGGGCGGAAGTTTAGATAACTCAATTGCAGTTGACGAGCATCGTATTCTTAATGAAGACGGTCTGCGCTATGAAGATGAATTTGTTAAGCATAAAATTCTTGATGCTATTGGTGACTTATATTTATTAGGTCATAGCTTAATTGGTGCATTTAGTGGTCACAAGTCGGGGCATGCGCTTAATAATAAATTATTACGTAAGTTGGTTACAGTGACGGATGCATGGGAAGAAGTTACCTTCGAAGATGATGAGGAAAATGCACCTATTTTTTATAGTCGTCCCATTAGTGCAAGCTCGTAATCAAAATCGCTAAAATCTTCTAAATTACTTACAGGAAATCTAAAACCATTGGTCTTTAATGGTTTTATAAACACTCTTATTTTTCTTTGTCTTTAATGCCACGCTTAGCCAGTTGTTGCATGGCGTTTTGAAGTTCTAAGTCCTTGATATTTTTAGCGCATTGATTGATGTGGTGAGCACTATTTTTGCTTAGGAATTCTGCTTTTGTCGCGTGATTTGCACCATTGATAACGTTGCCTATTTTAACCTTTATTTGATTCAAGTATTCCTTTACAGTAAGACTTAGTTCTTGATTCAGTTGCTTCAATATTTCACGTTGTTGAAATCGAATAATACTCGCACGACTCGGGTCATCAGTGACAATTGTCAGGGTGCGATTATCGATACCAGCTACCCAGCAGTGACTGGCTAGGTCTTCAGGCAGCAGCATTTTTAAACTCAGTGTGAGCCTATGCAGTAGTTTTGCCTTTTTTTGCAGGTCTAGGCTGATGTAAGAAGTAATTTTTTTTTGCATCAGGTTGTTTTATACATGGAATGTATTCATACACCAATAAGGACTTTAAAATAATAAGTATAAAGAATATAGATGAACATTATCATTTTCCCGCGTCCGCAAACAAATCATATCTATGCAAATTCTCCGCATGGCTTTAGCTTTAACAGAATTGGAGTTTTTCTGGGCTTGATGGCGCTTTCTGCTGTACTACTGGGCGGGGGTTATTTGTTAGGAATTTCATTCGGCCACAAGACTATCTTGAGCGAATGGAAAGAGGATGTGAGTACACAGAAAGAGCGGTTGAATACTGCCAAACGAGAAAGTGAAATTCATGTTGATGCATTGACCACTAAGGTTGGTTTATTGCAGGCGCATGTGAACCGTATTGATGCGTTAGGGAATATGTTGGTGAGTATGGCTGGGCTCGAAGCAGATGAATTCAGTTTTGATTCAGTTCCCGGTGTAGGGGGTCCAAATGCCTCTAATGAATCGGGTGCTAATGTGGATATGGAAATTGATGCGGTACTTGGAAGATTGAATAAAGAAATATCGAATCGTGAGCACCAGTTGCGTGTACTTAACGACTTGCTCATTGATGAAAAGCTAGAGCAGGAAACGCGCCCACAAGGTCGGCCAGTGATACATGGTTGGATATCATCTTATTTTGGTAAGCGCACAAGTCCTTTCACCGGCAAGACGGAAACGCATAAAGGTGTTGATTTTGCAGGAAAAGCTGGCAATGACGTAGTATCCGTAGCGGGTGGAGTGGTTACTTTTGCAGCGGATAAAGGCGGCTATGGCTACTTAGTCGAGATAGATCACGGGAATGGTTATATTACCCGATATGGGCATAATCAAATGATCCATGTACAAGTAGGTGAGGCGATCAAACGTGGCCAGGTGATCGCAAAACTTGGCAGTACGGGCCGCTCAACAGGCCCACATGTACACTTTGAGGTTATTAAGGATGGTGTGCGCATTGATCCAATGAAGTTCGTTGAATAATAGGTTATATAGAGTACTTTAATTTAAATTAGCAGCTGTAAGACTCCTTTATGCTGCTCATATTACCCAGCAGCTAGTGTATAATTCACAACGTTGCACAAGAGTAAATTCCCAGAGCTATATCCCAGAGCCATATCTTTGTTAAAATTTATATTTATTCCTTCTAATGCTTGTATTGATGGATTGTTTTTTGTTTTAGTCTTGATTGTATATTGACTAGGCAAGCTGTACCAACTCACTTTTTCTAATAATTAATAATTACTTACCATAAATATGTTTCGAAAGGTTACAAATAAGTTGTTTGGAAGTCGCAATCAGCGCCTGGTTGGTCAATATGCTAAAGCCGTTAAAAGAACTAACGACTTGGAAGCATCTTATCAATCACTAAGCGACGATGAGTTAAAAGATAAAACTACAGAATTTCGAAAGCTATTAGAGGGTGGAACAACCTTAGATGAGATCCTTCCTGACGCATTTGCAACCGTAAGAGAAGCTGCAATGCGAGTGCTGGGGATGCGTCATTTTGATGTGCAACTTATCGGTGGCATGGTTTTAAACGATGGAAAGATTTCCGAGATGCGTACTGGCGAAGGAAAAACATTAGTAGCTACCTTGCCTGTATATTTAAATGCACTTTCAGGTAAAGGTGCGCATGTTGTCACTGTAAATGACTATTTGGCGAAACGTGATGCAGAGTGGATGGGTCAGGTTTATCAGTTTCTTGGTTTGAGTGTAGGTGTCGTGACTGGTGGCATGATGCATGAAGAAAAAAAACAAGCTTATGCAGCAGATATTACTTACGGCACAAATAATGAATTTGGCTTTGATTACTTGCGCGATAACATGGAGTTTTCGATAGAAGGTTGTGTGCAGCGTGAATTGAATTTTGCTGTAGTAGATGAAGTCGATTCTATTCTGATTGATGAAGCCAGAACACCATTGATTATTTCCGGCCCTAGTGGTGAGCATTCAGAGATGTATATCGCCATCAATAAGCTGGTTCCAAAGTTAGTGGTTCAGGAAGAGGAAGATGGGCCAGGTGATTACAGTGTTGATGAGAAAAGCAGGCAAATCCATCTTACAGAAGAAGGTCACCAGAATATTGAGGATTTGTTAGCAGGGCAAAATTTACTGGGTGATGGTGAAACACTGTATGACACTACTAATATAAGTCTATTGCATCATGTGAACGCAGCCTTACGAGCACATACCTTATTCCAAAAAGATGTAGATTACATAGTACAAGAAGGGCAAGTTGTCATTGTAGATGAGTTTACGGGTCGTACCATGCCAGGGCGACGTTGGTCAGATGGCTTGCATCAAGCTGTTGAAGCTAAAGAAGGGATGAAGATTCAGAATGAGAATCAAACGCTAGCTTCGATTACATTTCAAAATTACTTTCGTCTTTATAATAAGCTTTCAGGTATGACTGGTACTGCAGATACTGAAGCATTTGAATTCGAGTCTATCTATGGCTTGGAAGTGGTTGTCATACCTACGCATCGGGACATGGTTCGTAATGATATGGGTGATTTGGTTTACCTGACGTTAAATGAAAAATATGAAGCCATCATTGAAGATATAAAAGATTGTGTGCAGCGTGGGCAACCTGTTTTGGTTGGCACAACTTCAATTGAATCTTCTGAACTTATTTCTAATGTTCTTAATAAGTCAAATATTGAACATCAAGTGTTGAATGCAAAGCAGCATGAAAAAGAATCACAAATCATTACCCAGGCAGGTATGGCAAGCAAGGTGACGATTGCAACCAATATGGCCGGTCGTGGAACCGATATTGTGTTAGGTGGCAGCCTGGAAGCAGAGTTACAACAACTTGAAGATGCTGGAAGTACAGATGCCGTTAAAGCAGCTTGGCAATTAAGGCATGATGCGGTACTTGAATCGGGTGGTTTGCATATTATTGGTACGGAGCGACATGAGTCACGCCGTATTGATAATCAATTGAGAGGTCGTTCTGGGCGACAGGGCGATACTGGTTCAACGCGTTTTTATCTTTCTATGGAAGATAACTTGATGAGAATATTTGCATCCGACAAGGTTCGAGGATTGATGCAGAAATTAGGTATGCAGGAGGGAGAGTCAATTGAGCATCCGTGGGTATCTAAAGCGATTGAAAATGCTCAGCGTAAAGTAGAAGCGCATAACTTTGATATTCGTAAAAATCTTCTTGAGTATGATGACGTCGCAAATGATCAACGTAAGGTTGTTTATGAGCAGAGGCGTGATCTTATGTTGGAGGAGGATATTTCCGAAAATTTATCGGCTATACGAGAAGACGTTGTGGAAGCGGCAATTAGTGTGTATTTGCCTGCGGGTAGTATGGATGAGCAATGGGACATTGAGGGTTTGACCAATGCGTTTAAAACTGACTTTGGGTTAACGTTTCCAATTCAACAATGGCTTGATGATGATGACAAGGTTGCTGAAGATGAAATACGCGAAAGAATTCATCAGCGTGTAGAAAAATTATTCCAAGAGAAGCAAGACCGAGTCGGTGCAGAAGTTATGCGCAGACTTGAGAAAGATATGATGTTGAAGGTATTGGATAATCGATGGAAAGAACACCTTGCTGCTATGGATTATTTGCGCCAGGGCATTGGTCTGCGTGGCTATGCACAGAAAAACCCTAAACAAGAGTATAAGCGAGAAGCTTTTACCATGTTTCAAGAGATGCTTGAGCAGATTAAGAGTGAAACAATATCATTAATTTCTAGAGTAGAGTTACCCACGCTTGAGGAGATTAAGGCTATGGAAGCTGCCCAGCAGGTTCCTGATAATATTCAATACCAGCATGCTCAAGCGGATGATGTTTTGAACCCTGAGCAAGCGCAGCAACAAGCTATGCCTCCTCAAGCAGAAGCTCAACCTAAGCAAGCACCCTTTAAGCGCCCGGATAAGAAACTAGGTCGTAACGACCCATGTCATTGTGGTTCTGGCAAGAAATTTAAACAATGTCATGGAAAGTTAACCTAAGTTACAATATTGAATTATTTAAAAAATATTATTTGCTTTTTATGATGCCCATGAAAAAAGCTGTTCTTAACTATGGCGATCTCATTACTACCCCCCACTAAACTTCTTCCAATAGCAGGTGTAAAAGTTTCCACCCAATCTGCAGGTATTAGGTATCAAGAAAGAGAAGACCTTGTTTTGCTAGAGTTGTCAGAAGGCACTTCTACTGCAGTAATGCTAACTAAAAATCAGTTTTGTGCAGCTCCTGTCGAGGTTACACGATCACACTTAAAGTTATCAAAGCCAAAATATTTGTTAATTAATTCTGGTAATGCTAATGCGGGGCGAGGTAAGCAAGGCCTTGCTGACGCAAAGAGTACCTGTGCTTCTGTTGCAGACAATGCTAACTGTAAACCGTCTGAAGTTTTACCATTTTCAACAGGTGTAATTGGAGAGCAGCTTCCTGTAGAAAAAATTGAAAGTGTATTGCCAGCACTATTGGGTAATCTTAAGAGAGATGGTTGGTTAGAGGCTGCTCATGCAATCATGACAACTGATACTGTCGCTAAAGGTTTTTCCGAGCAGTTGGAATTGGATGACAACATAATCTCAATTACAGGTATTGCTAAAGGTTCTGGTATGATCCGGCCTGATATGGCTACCATGCTTGCATATGTGGCTACTGATTTGATAATTGATGATCAAGTATTAAATGAAATGATACATCATGCTGTTGAGCAATCATTTCATCGTATTACAGTAGATAGTGATACTTCTACAAATGACTCATGTGTGTTGATTGCAACGGGAGAATCTAATCTGCAATTCGATAATCTTTCAGAACAAGCTAAAGAAAGTTTTATCAATACACTGAATTCTATTTTTCTAAAGCTTGCTCAAGCTATCGTGCGGGATGGTGAAGGAGCAACAAAATATATTACGGTAGTTGTTGAGGGTGCAAAAAGTTTCACTGTTGCACGTGAAGTGGCTTTTGCGGTGGCACATTCTCCACTCGTAAAAACAGCAGCATTTGCCAGTGACCCTAATTGGGGAAGAATTCTAGCGGCTGCAGGTAGAGCAACTGAAGAGCCAATGAATATGAAAAATATATCCTTACTGATCAATGATTTAAAGGTAATTGACCGCGGGGAGATGTCTGAAAATTATTATGAGGAAAATGGCCAAAAAGAGATGCAGAAAGAAGAAATAGAGTATCGATTACAACTTGGGGCGGGTGGCTCTACTATAACAATTTGGACAACAGATCTGTCACATGAATATATAAAAATTAATGCAGAGTACCGCACGTAGTGCAATCTATCTAAATAATATTATGTTGACTAATTCGTTATAGTCTAATGAGTTTACGTTCTGATAAAAACTATATTCATGTTGTTATTGGAGTTATTTTAAATAAAAAACAAGAATGCTTGCTCAGTAGAAGAAAGTTAGATGCCCATTTAGGCGGTTTGCTAGAATTCCCTGGAGGTAAGGTTGAAGAGCAAGAGTCAGCTGAAAATGCATTGCGTCGAGAGTTATTGGAGGAAGTGGGTATTTTTGCATCCAGTTTTACACCATTAATTCAAATACCATATTCATACGCTGATCGAGACATATTATTAAATGTTTTTTTAGTTGATGCTTTTACCGGCAGTTTGGAAGCGCAAGAAGGGCAAGAGGTGTTTTGGAAAAGTATTGCATCGTTGAAAGTTGGTGATTTCCCGGCTGCAAATTTTGGCGTGTTGCGAGCATTACAACTTCCTAAAATATTCCCAATCACGCCCAACTACTCTATAGATCCTGAAAACTATTTGATTAGTTTTGAGAAAATTCTATGTAGAAAAGAAATTCATATTATACAACTCCGGTCACATGAACTTGATGATTCAGAGTATTTGAAGCTTGCTAAAAATTGTGCTGACTTATGTAAAAAATATAATGTCACATTGGTTTTTAATAGAGAAATTGAAATTCTAGATGAGATTAATAATGCCAATATTCATTTAACGAGTTGTAGGTTACTTGAAACTACAAAGAAACCATCTATTGGTCAAAACATAGTGGGAGCTTCCTGTCATAATCTAAATGAGGTTCAGCATGCTAATGTACTTGGATTAGATTATATAATTTTGGGTCCTGTTATAGAGAAAAGCACTGTTGCAAAGAGTATCAGTCTAGGATGGGATGGTTTTGCTGAGCTTGCAAAAGCAGCTTTAATGCCTGTTTATGCAATTGGTGGTTTGGGTATAAATGATGAAAGTAAATGTGTCATGAGTGGTGGGCAAGGTATTGCTGCTATTAGGGGCGTTTGGGGTGTTAGTGATTAAGATACCGTTCCTTAAAAAGTACAGCAAGCAAGTCTAAACCCAACATCTAATCCAGCTTGCTTGGGCGTAGTATTAGGATTGTCTTGCGATAAAAAGCGAATAGAAAAACGATGTTTACCGGCACTACATTCAGGAAAGAAATTATCTTTTCTAGTGATTGCGATGCGAATTAATTGATTGGGGGCATTGGGGTCTAGGTTTTGGTCGTAAAAGCCATTAGTAGCCGTTTTGTCAATATATTGAGAGCTCTCTCTAATTAAGTGCAGTGCTTGATTAACGCTTTCTTCGACAATTTCAAAGGGTGTGATCCATTCCATTAGATCTTTGTTGCGATGTTTGAACGGTAGCTCAAGCCAATGATGATACTCAGGTAGATCGAAGTCACAAGTGCCGCCAGGGATTACTGCACGTTGTTTAATACTATTTATAAAATCATTTTCTTTTAAGTGATTGCCAATTTGGCCGCGTACAGTATGCAAGCGGTCAAATATATTCTTATGCTTGGTTAATATTTCTGTTAGTTTTTTTGTGTTTAGTTTGGGTTTATTTGCAAGTTGTTCAAGTGTATCAATTTGACGTTTTAATTCTTTTAATAATTCTTGCTTAAGGTCGCCACGAGATACAAGGCTAAGAACTTCTATTAGTGCTAATAAAGCTGCGTGAGAGTCTGAGGAACTATCTTGCTTGACAAAAAATAAAAAGCGACGTGTTAGCTCTTCATACCGCAAAAACGTGCGCATGCGTTCATTTAGCGGTTGCTCATAGCAGATCTCACTATAAGTACCAGTGGAATCTGAGGTCGGTTTTGTATCAGGATGCATGATCAATTTTTATGTTGATTTAATTAGATTGCTGAGTTCAATATATTTTTTATGTAGTAAGAAAATTTTGTCTTTTACATCTGGGATGCTACCACTATTTTCAATAATATCATCTGCTAAAGATAGGCGGCTAGTGCGATCAATTTGTGTGCCGATAATTTTTCTGACATGTTCTTCTTTGCACCGATCACGTTCTACTACACGTAAAATTTGTTCTTCAATTGTACAGTCTACGACTAGAATACGATCAAGAAATTTAGTTTGTTCTTTTTCGAATAATAGTGGAATAACAACCATGCAATAAGGAGAGTCCATGCTATCAAGACTTTTTTTTATTTCCTCATAAACAAGAGGATGGAGTATTTTTTCAAGTGTTATGCGAATTTCGGCGTCGGTAAATATGGCTTCCCTGAGTTTTTTTCGTAGTAGAAGGTTATTCTCATCGAGATACTCTGGTCCAAGTTGCTTGGATATCTTATCAAGTACCACCCTTGTCTGGGTAAGTTTGCGAGAAATAACATCTGCATCAATGACGGGCGTATGATAGAGATCTTGAAATAGGTCAGATACAAGACTTTTGCCGCATCCTATTCCGCCTGTGACGCCTACTACCAGCATAGTTGCTTATGGGGGTGATTATATTATCTTGTTTAAATACAAAGCCATGAGTTGTTCACCGTACATCATAGCAATCCATCCTGCTATGGCTAAATAAGGACCGAAAGGAATGGGCTGACTGCGCTCTTGTAATTTGGAGACAATCATAAAGATTCCAATCACTGCACCAGCAGCAGAGGAAAGTAGGATAACCAGCGGAAGACTTTGCCAGCCTAACCAAGCGCCGAGTGCTGCGAGTAATTTAAAGTCTCCGTATCCCATGCCTTCCTTGCCAGTAATGAGCTTGAATAGGTGAAACACTAACCATAGAGACAGGTAACCAAAAATAGCGCCGAGTACGCTTGATTGTAGGTCGGTGTATGTATTAAAGAGGTTGAATGCAATTCCTAGCCATACTAATGGCAAGGTTAGGTTGTCTGGCAGAAGTTGGGTTTTTATATCAATGCCGCTAAGTGCTATTAAAAACCAAGTAAAAAGTACTCCACCTAGTGCCTGTGTGCTGAAGCCATATTTCCAGACTATGGCGATGGTGAGAATCGCTGTTAGTAATTCAACTAAAGGATACTGAATAGAAATTTTTATACCGCAACCACTGCATTTTCCCTTTAAGAACATGTAACTAATAATTGGTATATTCTCAATGGCTCTAACTTGGTGATTGCATGCAGGGCAGTGCGACCTGGGTACACTTAAATTATATTTAGGTAGTTCTGCAGGAACGCTTTCAGGGTTAAGAAGTTCTTTGCATTCGCTTGTCCATTGTCGCTCAAGCATAACGGGTATGCGGTGAATAACGACATTAAGAAAGCTGCCTATAAAAGCACCAATGATAAAACTATAGCTTAGTAACATCACAGAGTTATTAGCAATGTGACTCAGGATTGAGTTATCTAAGAAATCCAATGAGGAAATCCAGTTAGGCGATCAAATATTAATTATTGAGTAGAAATGTCGAAACACTTCCTAAACAACAGCGCCCAGCTTGAAGATTGGCAGATACATCGCAACAACTAATCCGCCTACCACTACGCCCAAGATAGCCATAATTAAAGGTTCTAATAAGCTGCTTAATCCGTCTACCAAGTTATCAACTTCAGCTTCATAAAAATCAGCAACTTTGCCAAGCATTTCATCTAATGATCCTGATTCCTCACCGATCGCAACCATCTGCACAACCATATTCGGGAAAAGGTCTGTAGAGCGCATGCTTTGCTGTAGTTGTGTACCTGTAGCCACTTCATCTTTCATGCGAAGTGTGGCTTGTTCAAAAACTGAATTACCGGTTGCACCTGCGACAGACTGCATGGCTTCAACTAAAGGCACGCCTGCTGCAAACATAGTCGCTAATGTGCGTGCAAATCTAGCGATAGCAGATTTTTCTAAAATAGCACCAATTACAGGAATCTTCAGGGACGCTTTATCTAAGCCACGCCGCATAGCTGGAGATCGTTGCTTGGCTGTAATAAATGTAAATACTGCTGCACCAAGACCAAAAAGGACTAACCACCAATATTTCTGCAAAAACTCAGATAAATTGATTACCATCTGAGTAAAGGCTGGCAGATCAGCGCCAAAGCCCTCGAAAAGTTCTTGGAATTGTGGAACAACGAATAGTAAGAGAATGCCTGAAACGATAAATGCAACAACTAAAACAGCGGTTGGATAGAAAAGTGCTTTTTTAACTTTACCTTTCAGCTCTTCAGTTTTTTCTTTATACATTGCAATTTTATCAAGCAATGTCTCAAGTGCACCAGATTGCTCTCCAGCATCAACCAGATTGCAAAACAAGTCATCAAAATGTTTTGGGTGTTTTTCTAATGCATGGGCCAAAGCAGTCCCTGATTCCACATCGCCTTTAATGTTTAAAATTAGATCTTGCATGAGAGGCTTTTCGTGGCCTCGTCCTATAATTTCAAAAGCTTGAACAAGCGGTACACCAGCAGCCATCATGGTTGCCAGTTGTCTCGAGAAAATCGCGATATCTTTTGCATCAATCTTTTTGCCTTTGCCCAATAACGGCTTGGGTTTTTTCTTAACCTTTAGAGGATTGATGCCTTGTCGACGTAAATCAGCCTTTAATAAAATTTCATTTGAAGCCTGCGCCTCGCCTTTAACGCGTGTGCCTTTACGGTCTACACCTTCCCATACAAAAATAACTGCATTTGGAGTAGTTGCGGTAGCAGTTGCCATAGTGTTAATCCTTTGTCACACGATTTAGTTCTTCAAGACTTAAAATACCTGATCGGACTTTTTCTAAACCCGAGGCACGTAAGTCGGGATAGCCTTCTTTCTGAGCTTGTTCGGCTAATTGTATAGCATTACCATTTTCCATAATCATCGTTCCCATTTCTTCGGAAATAGCTAATACTTGATAGATACCTGTCCGTCCTTTGTAGCCAGTATTGTTGCATTGATCACAACCTCCTGCCTTGTAAATTTTAATTTCTTCAAGCTCGGATTCTAAGAACCCTTCTTCAATTAAAGCTTCGTTCGGTACATCATCAACCACTTTGCAAGGCTCACATAGACGTCTTGCTAATCGTTGGGCAATAATTAAACTCACAGCCGAGGCTATGTTATATGGGGGAACTCCCATATTCGCCAATCTTGTAAGTGTCTGGGGTGCATCATTAGTGTGCAAGGTCGATAGGACTAAATGACCTGTTTGGGCTGCTTTAACGGCGATTTCTGCTGTTTCAAGGTCTCGTATTTCACCTACCATTATGATATCAGGATCCTGGCGTAAAAATGCTCGCAGGGCAGAAGCGAAGGTCAGGCCAACTTTGGGGTTGACGTTTACTTGATTAACCCCTGGCATATTGATCTCGGCTGGGTCTTCGGCAGTTGATATATTGCGGTCTGCCGTGTTGAGTATATTAAGCCCAGTATATAGTGAAACAGTCTTGCCGCTACCTGTTGGGCCGGTCACCAGAATCAGTCCATAAGGTTTAGATAATGCATTAAGATAAAGTTGTTTTTGGTCTTCCTCGTACCCTAGTGCATCAATGCCAAGTTGTGCACTGGTAGGATCTAATATACGCAGAACAATTTTTTCCCCAAATAACGTCGGACATGTATTCACACGAAAGTCGATAGAACGTTTTTTAGATAGCTGCATCTTTATCCGGCCGTCTTGGGGTACGCGTCTTTCTGAAATATCTAAGCGTGACATTACTTTCAGGCGCGCTGAGATCCTGGGAGCCAAGTTCTGTGGTGGGCTTGCAATTTCTTCTAGTACGCCATCTACTCTAAAGCGCACACGATAAACTTTTTCATATGGCTCAAAGTGAATATCTGAAGCTTTTTTATTAATTGCATCCAGTAAGCACTTATTCACGAAACGGACAATAGGGGTGTCGTCAATATCGGACTCACCGTTGTCATCTAATTCATCATCTCCACTTGTAACATCTAGGTTATCTAAATCATCATCTAGGAGCCCATCCATGCTGAGTGATTTATCACCAAGTTCTAATGCTTTATCAATTATTTTTTCAAGCTTATCTTCTTCTACAAGAACCGCTTCTGTTGTGATGCCTGTGTTAAATTTGAATTCATCCAATGCAGCTAAATTCATTGGATCAGATATTGCTACGAACAGGCGGTTGCCGCGTTTTTGGATAGGTAGCGCATGGTGTTGGCGAACAAGTTTTTCGGGGACGATGTTGCTAGGCAAAGACTCTAGGTCTAATGCATTTATATTTAGTAGTGGGATACCAAATTCGTTTGAAGCTGAATAGGCAAGATCACTAGCATCTACCAATTCATTTTTTACCAGGTAGGTGGTTAGTGCAATACCGTTATCATGTGCTTCTTGCTGAGCGGTTGCTGCGTCTTGTTCAGATACAAAGCCATCGTTTATTAAACGCCTTGATAATCCGCTAATTCTGATTGTCGATGCTGGTGTAGCCATGTTTTGTATTCAATACCTGGTTTATGTAACTAAGTTTAATTGAGCTGGCTGGTATACTGTCTCTATTATATTTAATGGCTTAATTACTAGACTGCAAGATATCGTTCTTGGTGAAGAAAATCTAATGTAACTAGTATATTTAGGGCCCTGTTTCGCTTATCGGTACTAAATATCCGATAATTAGAAGGCTATAACTTATTGTTTTGAAAGGTTTTTATATCATACTTTGGTAACTGTAACAATTCTGCTTGTGAATTAATAATTGTGCCTTTTAAATCAACAAGCTACAGATCGGCATAGGTTGGACTTATACAGTCGAGCGAGATTAATTAACTATTTAGAAGAATGAAAACAAAAAAAATTTTAATCATCACTAAAAATCTTCCACCACAAATAGGAGGGATTGAAAGGCTTACAGATAAAACTATTCAGGTTTTATCTATACAGTTTCAATGCACAGTAATTGGACCAATGGAGTCAAAAAAGTTTGTTGATAAAAATTGTAAATTTATAGGTTGTGGTTCCAATAATCTTTTCTTGTTTTTCTTCGAGTGTTTATATAGGTCAGTTACTGCCTCTTTGGGTGAAAAGTTTGATATTTTATATGCACCAAGTGGATTGATGTCACCAATAATTAGAATTATTGGTGTATTTACTAAAGCCAAGCGAGTGACTTATATACATGGTCTAGATATTGCTACTAATAATTATATTTATAAAAAGCTTTTCGTTCCAGCAATTCTCTCTTCAGATTTAATTATTACAAACAGTAGAAATACATCAAACATAATAAAAGAAAAGAAATATAACAATAAATTAATCATTGTTAACCCGGGTGTTGAGATACCTGATTTAAGAGATAGCAATGACTCTAGTTTTAAAAGTAACTATTCATTAAATGGGAAAAAAATTCTCCTTACTGTCGGCAGGCTGGTTAAACGTAAAGGTGTTGCTGAATTCATCCTGCGGGCTCTTCCCGCTATAGTGGAGAGAAATTCAGACGTTGTTTTTATTGTTATTGGCGAAGAGGCATCGAATGCGGTAAAAAAAGATTCATCAGTGCGCAACCAGATATTGTCTAGCATAGAAATGGCCAATATGAAAAACCATGTCTTGATGATTGATAGGGTCAGTGATGACGACTTGATGTCGGCCTATATGTCTTCAAATTTATTTATCTTTCCATTGATTGAGTCTAAAACAGATATAGAAGGTTTTGGAATGGTAGCTGCTGAGGCAGGTGCATGTGGCTTAAACACCATTGCGTTTGATGTGGGTGGGGTGGGTGATGCGGTAATAAAAAATAAAACTGGTGTTTTAATACCCCCGGGTGATTATGTTTTAATGGCTGATAAAATTTCATCTTACCTTGCTTTGGATAATAATTTCATTCACAGAAAAGAGTGTCAAGGCCATGCAAAAATATACTCGTGGGAACGCTTTTCTGAGCAGGTGTCAAATGTCTTTAATAGTATTTAAAAAAAATTGGCAAAATAATCTATGAAACGTACAGCTCAGCTAGGTTACTCAGCTATACATAGCGATGTGTATTTTGGACAAGGCAATCGTGAACGAAAAGCACTTACAATAGTGGCTATTTTGCAAGATTATTTAGGAGAAAAGCTCAAACAATCAAACATTCTTGATGTTGGTGCATCAACTGGATACATTGATAATGTGCTTGCAGATTTTTCAGCGTCAGTTGAAGGATTGGACATCGATGAAGGTGCAATAAATTTCGCAAATGAAACTTTTAATAAGAAAAATTTAACTTTCAAGTCTAGCGATGCATTAGACCTGAACTACGAGGATGATAGTTTTGATGTAATCATCTGTAACCATGTTTACGAGCATGTTATTGATGATAAAGTATTAATGTCCGAGATTTATCGAGTGCTAAAAAAAAGTGGTGTTTGTTTTTTTACTGCAGGGAATCGTAACTGTTTAGTGGAGCCGCATTATAAGCTGCCATTATTGTCGGTGATGCCTAGGGCTTTGGCGCATATATATATGCGAATAATGAAAAAAGGAAGCTTTTATCACGAAAAGCACCGAAGTTACTGGGGCTTGAGGAAGCTTGTGAAAGATTTTAGTTACAAAGATTACACTAAAGAAATTGTATCGAAACCTCAGATATATAAGGTGGATTATATGATTAGGCAAGGGTCATTTAAGCAGAGGGTTGCAATTTCAATATGCAAGTATTTTTTTTGGTTATGTCCTACTTATGTATGGGTGTTAAAGAAATAATCTGAGTTATAAGTATTAGCTGTAGTTGATTATTGCATTCTCAAGGGTGTCGCATGAGTCTTCCCAGCTGGTTTGTTTAAAAGAGAATTTTTTATTTTTGACCGAGTTTATTTTATCTATGTAACTGTCTATATTGCCTGTTTCTGCAATCATTTCTGGGTAATCTTCTAGAATCCATTTCAAATTTTCAGTGTTTCCCGCAATAATTGATATGCCGCAATTCAGTGCTTCATAAATTTTCACTGGATAACTAAACTCGCCAAATTTTGAACGCTTATTAAATACTAACATCGCATCTAGGCTATTTAGTAAGTCTGGAACCTTCTCGTCATCAATGTAGCCTAGCCATTTCGCATCCTTAGGTTCTGGTACATTTTCTTCAAGTCTGCCTGAGATAATAAATTCAATATCTTTATCAAATTTAAAATGTTCAATCAGTTCAAAAAGCAGCTCAATCCCTCGATTTCTATATAGTCCTCCACAATAGCCAATTAAATATTTGTTGCGTGGTAAGTCTAATGCTTTCCGTGAATCTGCTTTGTCTTTGGGTTTAAACTCTGGGTCAGCACTCATGGGGAGAATGAGCGGTTTGCATTTAAGGCCTAATTGTTCAAACAGTTCCGCGAGTTGGGGTCCAGCGGCTGAGACTATGTTGGCATTACGCAAGCTTGTGCGCCATGCCCAATGCAGCGGTCGTAGCCAGGGGATATAACTTTCATAATTATCATATGCATCTACCAAGCATTTTGTTTTATGACGCTTGGATAATTTTTCAGCCATTATCCCGTAATACGTGTCAGAGAAGCCAAAAATCCAATCAATTTTATTTTTATTTAAAATGCTTTTAGCTTCTAAATAATAATTCAAAAATGGAAAAGGAAACATGCTTGTCGATTTCCATTGAATGTTATCTTTTGAAACACTTAGAGGTTGAGACTTTTCATAATCAAGCAATAGGATCACTACTTTATGCCCTCTATCAGCAAGTAATTTTGCTAAATAGTAAAATCGGCCATATGGTCTTGTTAGTAAATCTTTATTCTGTGGACGTCGTTTACACAAAATCAATATGTTCATAACATTCCTGCTAACGAAATTTTCTAAAACTGAAAATACAGTATTATATTGGAAATACTATAATTTTCCCCATATTTGACTGAAAACTTGGCTTTGGTAGTTGTTTGTGTTGGGCTTGGGTGGGCCGATTAATGTTTCAAGGACTAATGGTACAGATTGATGGTAGTATTTCGTAACGCGAATGATATTGAGTTATGACTAACTCGCTATATAATATTTACAGCGTTTATATTATCTATAAATTGATTATTCTTAAAAGCCAAACCAGCTCTTTAGACTGTTTAATAAATGCATATGGAAGTTATTTGGTTTTTCTCAGTTTAGCTTCACATATAATCCTTGTTTAGGCCTCAATTTTGAGCATTCTCCCGCGTTTTATATATTCTCGCCTTGAGCACCGTCCAAAGTTAGTAAAGATATTGGATAATATTGGGTGGTTATTATTCGATAAATTACTAAAGCTCTGTTTAGGTCTATTTGTCGTCATATTGCTAGCGCGTTACTTGCAGCCAGAACAGTTTGGTCAACTCAATTATGCAATTGCATTTGTTGGATTATTTACTGCAATTGCTACGCTTGGTTTGAATGGAATTGTCGTCCGCGACATTATTCAAACGCCTAATTCTTCGCATGTAACACTTGGTACTGCATTTATCATGCAGCTGATTGGCGGCGTGGTCGCTGTAGCAATTATTTTTGGTTGCATTACTTTGCTACGACCCGATGATGCTGAAATTAAAGTCATAGCTGTAATTCTTTCAATTGGTCTAATATTTAAATCTAGCGAAATCTTTAAGTATTGGTTCGAGTCTCAGTTAGAATCTCGTTATACCGTAATCGCGGAATGCATAGTTTTAGTTTTTGTTTCTGTAGTAAAAATATTGATGATTTTATATGAAGCGCCACTAATTGCATTTGTATGGGCAATCCTGGTGGAGTCGGCTCTTGTGATGCTTGCAATGATTTACTTTTATATAAAAAGAGGAGGCTTGATAGCTTCTTGGTCAATCAGCTTTAATAGAGCTATTGATTTATTGAGTGATTCATGGCCGCTTATATTTGCCGGTTTAGCTTTCGTTTTATATATGCGAGTCGATCAAATTATGATTGGCCAAATGCTCGGTGATAAAGAAGTTGGGATTTATTCAGCAGCAATTCGTATCAGTGAAGTTTGGTATTTTGTAGCAACCAGTATTATTATATCTGTGTTCCCGTCAATAATTGAGGCGAAAGGTATTGGGAATAATGTTTATAGTAGGAGGCTTCAGGATATTTATAATATTCTGGCAGTATTGGCATTATGTTTTGCGATACTAGTCACTTTCCTATCGGACATAATTATATCACTTCTGTTTGGGCCGAATTATAGTGCTGCGGGCCCTGTACTGGCTATTCATGTTTGGTCTGGATTATTTATTTTTCTTGGGCATGCGAGCAATAAACGTTTGGTTGTAGAGAATCTACAAAAAATTGTTTTATATAGAACTGTGCTTGGTGCGACGATAAATATATTTGCCAATTGGCTATTAATCCCTAGATTTGGGATTGTTGGTGCTGCGTATGCTAGTTTGATTTCATATTTCGTTGCTTTATTTTCAGTTATTTTGTTTGCTAAAACGAAGGGTGATGCGGTCATGCTATTGAAAGCGGCTAGCCTTGGCATTCTCTATAGTGCTTTTAGAAAAGAGCGTAATAATCTTAGCTAGAGGTTTTATTGTATATAATCTTTTACAGATGCAATAATTATAGTGAAAATACTAATTAAGGAAATCGCTTGAAGAAAGTAGATTGCTTGATCATATCAACGGGTAGAGCGGGAAGTACGGCTATCTATCAATATATTAATCAAGCCGCTGAGCTAGGGCTCCCATTAAATAAGGAGCCACATTACTGGTGTAATATTAATAGATTTGGTGGGCTTGGGAGCGTGCTGCTTGATATCTATATGGAAAGTGAGAGTGAGTATTTTAATCTATATTCAAAATCAAAAATCCATTTAGATGCATCAGTTGGTTATTTTTTTTGTATTGATGAAGTTATAGATAATCTAAATAAAGCAAAACAAGACCCAAAGATAATATATCTTTATAGGGAACCAATTTCTCGCGCAAGTTCTCTGTTTTATGAAGAAAGAAGGAAGAATCAAGTCTCAACAGACAAAATACTAGACGAAGTGTGTCTTAGTAAGTCAAAAGGTCTTTGGTGGGAGAATTACTATGATAATGTTGCTTATTTCGATGTGTTGAGAAAGCTCGAGGAAAATTTCAAACATGTTCTTTGTATAAATCAGTCAGCCTTGCAATTTAATGGAGAATTGGTGATCGATGAATTATTGAAATTTTTGGAGCTAGAAAAAAAGTGTGATGTTGATCTAACTCCAATTAATAGTTCTGCGCAGGCAACTATTGTAACTAAATTGAGATGGGCGAAAAAAATATTTGAATTACCTATTCCTTTTAAGAGGGAAATAAGTAAAAAGCTTATTGAGCTTGTTGGTCAGAGATTGAAAGATATTCATACAGATGAATTAGAGATGGATTTAGAAAAGTGTCTTTCTTTTAGTAATGAAGAATATAAAAAATTTCGTGAACATATTAATAGCAAAGATATTTTTTTAGTAAATTCTACAAGATAGTTCAATGTTGTTTTATGCAAGTTAATGAAGGATACAAATATGCTCATGAAATACTTATGGGTTGTACCGAAACTTATAATTTACTTTTATAGAGGAGTTGCAGTTGACTGATTCTTCGGAAGTGCTTTTTCAGAAAATTGTGAATGGAGAGAACCTGCTCGCATGTGTTCTTCGGGCTGACTATAAAGCTGAAGGCATTGAGTTTTTTACTCCAAGTGATTTTTCGCAACAACTTGGATATATGAATCGACCCGCTGGCCATATTATTCCTCCGCATGTGCATAATCCTATAACTCGTGAAGTGCAATTCACCAAAGAAGTATTGTTCATAAAGTCAGGTAAATTACGTGTCGATTTTTATACTGATGATCAGGAATATCTTGAAAGTACAATACTTTATAAAGGCGATGTAATTTTATTAGCATATGGTGGGCATGGGTTCGAAATGCTTGAGCCAACTGAAATGATAGAGGTGAAGCAAGGCCCATATGCTGGTGATGGCGATAAAACGCGTTTTGAGCCAAATTTGCCTAATGACCTTAAGTTTAGGTAGTTATTATGAATTCAACATCTGATGTATTTGATGCCTATAGTCGCTACTACGATCTTTTATATAAAGATAAGGATTACGAATCGGAAGTAAATTACGTGGACAAGTTACTAAGAAAGTATGGCATGCAAGGTAATGATGTTCTTGAATTTGGTTCTGGTACAGGTAAACATGGCCGTCTTTTAGCGGAAAGAAATTATAATGTAACGGGTGTCGAGCGCAGCGCTAGAATGTTAGCTATGTCAAAGGATACGAATGGCTTTAGTTCATTCCAGGGTGATATATGCAAAGTGAAAATGGGGCGCACGTATGATGCTGTTTTGTCTTTGTTTCATGTTATTAGTTATCAAGTAAGTAATAACGCTTTGCGCTCTGTTTTTGCTCGTGCAGCGGAGCACTTGCTTCCACGTGGATTATTTATTTTTGATATATGGTACAGTCCTGCGGTATATACTCAATCTGTAGAGGTGCGTATAAAACGCATCTCTGATGAAGACACTAATATTATCCGAATGGCTGAACCAAACATATTTTATAACGAAAATCGTGTTGATGTGAATTACACTATCATTGCACAAGATATCAATACTAGTAGCATGAATTCCTTTACTGAAACGCATTCCATGAGACACTTTTCTTTGCCTGAAATAGATTATCTTGCAAGTCAAAATGGATTTAAGGTATTGGGGGCTGAGGAGTTTTTGACGGGTTTAAAACCTAGTAAGAATACTTGGGGTGTCTGCTTGGTGTTACAAAAAACTTGAACAGTGGAAGAGTTTATCCCGGTAAATGAGCCTTTGCTCAATGGAAATGAAAAGAAATATCTTCTGGAATGTATAGATTCTGGCTGGATTTCATCTGAAGGACCGTATGTAGAGCAATTTGAAAAAGATTTTTCCGCAAGTGTGGGTCGAAAATATGGAATAGCGGTAACAAATGGTACTTCTGCGGTAGATATTGCGGTTGAAGTGCTTGGTGTGGGTTCAGGGGATGAAGTTATACTGCCGAGTTTTACTATTATCTCTTGTGTAAATCAAATAATTCGGTCTGGTGCAACTCCGGTTTTAATTGATAGTCATCCTCTTACATGGAACATGGATGTAGAGCAGATAGAAAGAAATATAACTTCTAAAACTAAGGCCATTATGGTTGTACATATTTATGGTTTACCTGTTGAGATGACACCAGTGTTACAGCTTGCAAAGCAATATAATCTTAAGGTCATAGAAGATGCAGCAGAAATGCATGGTCAGGAATATAGAGGGAAGCTTTGTGGAAGTTTTGGCGATATAAGCACATTCAGTTTTTATCCAAACAAGCATATAACCACAGGCGAGGGAGGCATGCTCGTAACGGATGATGAGAATCTTGCGAATGAATGCCGGAGTCTGCGAAATCTTTGTTTTCAGTCTAACAAGAGATTTGTGCATGAGCGGTTAGGGTGGAATTTTCGAATGACGAACGTTCAGGCTGCAATTGGGGTTGCCCAGCTAGAGCAATTAGATAAATTTGTCGAAAAAAAACGTGCTATGGGTGCATATTATACCGAATTTCTTGAAGATCTTGATAGTTTGCAGTTGCCGTTAGAAAGAACGGATTATGCAGATAATATATATTGGGTCTTTGGATTAGTGTTAACGGATGATTTTCCACTCGATGCAGAAGAAGTTATGAAAAGACTTGCTAAAGGCGGTATAGGTTCCAGGCCGTTTTTTTGTCCGATGCACATGCAGCCAGTGCTCAAGAAAATGGGGCTTTATAAAGATACTAAGCTTCCAGTTTCAGAACGCATGTATCAACAAGGCTTTTATATTCCTAGTGGATTAAGCTTAACGAAACAAAAGATGGATAGAGTCATAGAAGTGTTAAGGGAAGTAGTTTCTACATAATTTTAATTGATCTAGATCGTGAAGATAATAGCAATAATCGATTGTAAAATTGGTTCAGGGGGTGGGTTTGATCAGTCCTTGAATGCAATTATTCAGATGAAGCGAATTTGTGAGAATCAATTTGAGATAGAATTATTCACCACATGTAAAGAAAATATTCCATTTTTAGATAAGCTAGGGCTTAGCTCTACTTATTTTTCATATTCAATTTTAGATCGACTAGTTGCATTAGTAGGAAGAAGTAGTTGGTGGCATTATTTTCAAAAGCTAGCAAAGTATAACGGCCCGTTTGAAAAAAAACTGCTTAAACGGGGTTGTGATTTAGTCTATTTTGTTTCTAGTAGTGATCGAGTTGCAACGTTACAAAGTTTAAATTATATAACTACCGTGTGGGACCTTTGTCATAGAGATTCACCAGAATTTCCAGAAGTTAGAAATTTTCACGAATTTCATTTGCGCGAAAGTTTATACAAAAATTATTTGTCACCTGCATTTCTTGTAATAACAGATTCCAATCAGCTAATAGATCTAGCGAGTAGTCGTTATGGTATTAATCGAGAACGTTTTTTGGAAATGCCTTTTGCGCCAACTCCTTTTATTGAATCAGATCAACTAGACAATGATTATGATATGCTAAGCAAATATAAGCTTGATGAGGGTTACTTCTATTATCCAGCGCAGTTTTGGGCGCATAAAAATCACATTAGAATACTCCAATCTCTTTTGATTCTTCGTGAGGAAAAAAATTGGCAGCCAGTTGTAGTCTTTTCAGGAAAAGACTACGGGAATCTAAGTCACTTAAAAAAGTTTGTTAAGGAACATAAACTCGACACTCAAGTCAAATTTCTGGGCTTTGTTCCAACAGATGATATGTTGGGTTTGTATGAAGGTTCTCTTGCGGTGGTTATGCCCACATATTTCGGGCCAACAAACTTGCCACCACTTGAAGCCTGGTCTGTCGGTAAGCCGCTAATTTATTCAAAGCACTTGGTAGGGCAAGCTGGTGATGCTGCATTGCTTATTGATCCGGATAATGCAGATGAACTGGCAATGGCTATGAACTCTTGTAAAGACGACCAAAAAAGATTGCAGCTAGTTGAAGCTGGTAAAAAAAGATTAATTGAGATTGACGCGCAAAGAAAATTAGCTGAAGAAAAACTTTATTATGAGCTTGAAAAGTTTGCTCTCCGGAGAGCATGCTGGGGGTAAGAATTTAATTTCATTTTAAGAGTAGTGTGTAAAAAATATTCTTTTTACGCACATGCTGAAAACCAAATTAATATTTTATTGTTGTGATTTTTTATTTAAAGAATACAACAACACAGTTATCTGTTCAGATAGCAAGCCCATTAAAAAAATCAATACAGACAATATTAATAGCGTTGCGCTCATGTTTGTGAACCGCCCTTCAGTAGTATATGTGTAGATATAATTTAGAATGCTACCAGACAATAACAACGTGCTTATAGGGGCAAAAATCTTTAATGGTGAATATAGAGCAGCAATTTTTATAATAATGACTAAGAACCTAAGCCCGTCTTTATATATTTTCAGGTGGCTTTTCCCGACTCTTTTCGAAGCCTCTATTGGCACATAAGAAACAGTGTACCCACTTCTGAAAAATGCCATTGTAATAGTGGTGGGGTATGAAAATCCGTTAGGCAATAGATAGAGGAATTCTTTAAATTTTGAGGCATTAACTATTCTTAGTCCTGAAGTTAAATCATCAATTTTTTGTCCTACAACCATTGATGCAATTTTGTTGTAAAGCAAGTTTCCGAATAAGCGTCTTTTGCCGGCATGCGAATTGATTTCACGTGCGCCTATGACCATATCGTACCCATCTTTGAATCGTTCAAGTAATTTTTTTAAGTCACTGGGTGTGTGTTGTCCATCAGCATCCATGAAGGCAATTAGATCTGTCTTCACAGCCCTGGCTCCTGCTTTTATTGCGCCACCATTACCTAAGCTATATACATTAGAAATTACGTTTACATCATGTTTTTTGCATATGCCAATAGTGTCATCGGTGGAGCCATCATTTGAAATAATAATCTTAGCGTTAGGAAATGCATTTTTTAATTCTGGTAGAAATTTATCTAATGCAGGAGCTTCATTTTTAGCGGGCAATACTATAGTAAGATCTTCTTCAAGCATATAATTCTCAGTTTCTGAATAGCTAATAATGTCGGGTTTGTATTGTAGTAGTATCTTTTATACGCATCTATTGTAGTCGTTGTTTAAAGTAAGTTAAATCTTTTTCGTGTAAGCCTAAGGTATCATCCTGTTCAATAGCAGTGATTAATATTTTTGCATCCTCATATTTTTTCATCGCAATCAATAGAGTTACTAAATTAATTTTATATTGAAGTATATTAGGGGATATGCTTATAGCATTATTCATCAAAACATAAGCTTTTTCATAATCACCTAATACATCTGCCGTGAATTTTGCATATAAGGTAAGTAAATCAGATTTATTCTTGTTGGGATATTTGTGTGGATTAGATAAAGCCGCAATGTAAAATTCATTCATCTGATTTTTATTGATATTGCATGATGTTGTAAGCGTACATTTATTAAGTTCACTAAGGCTATTAATAGTGATGTGTGTGATCGGAAATTCTTTTAATTTCCTTGTTGTACTGTCAATCCAGGAATTTTTATTCTTTCCCTTTATTAGGCTTGTGAATAATATAGCAGAGGTTTCACCAATGATCTCTTGCGGCATATAGGTGGCTGATCTTTCGAATAATGAGATAGCTTTTTCTTTTTCATTCATAATCTCTTTGAGCGTTAAATTCGCATACACTTTAGCTAATGCAAATGTTGCTCTCGCTGATGTAGGGTGATGACTGGCTTCATGATAAGCAAAAGATGCATCACTGCTCCACTGTTGTGATCTAATGAAAGTTGAAAATGAAATGCATAAAACCCAAACTATCAAGATAGAATAGATTAATTTTGTATTAGCTTTATTTTGAGCAAGCGTAAATATGCTTGCAAATATACCAAATATAACACCATAGCTCGCTAAATAATTTCTATGCTCATAGATGAGTTCAAGAGGAAATACTGTAGATTCAAGTATGTGTGATGCAAGAAAAAATAATATTGAGAATGAAATGAAAGGATAAGCTCGGCGAAAATAAAGTGCAATCATTGCTAAACATGACACACATACTATAGAAATTAGCGTTGTAATCGGTTGCAGTATTGAGTGTGAAATCTGGATATCGTCATGATAGAGGCCGAGGCTAGAAATATTTGGCACGATTATCCAAGTTAAATAATGGAAGAGAATTCTAGGTTCGGTTAGCAATCTTTCAGTCAAAGTAAAAAATCTATGATTATACCCGTTAAGAATATAACCAGGTTCGGTAATAAAATATAAAAAAACAACTATAATTGGTGATGCGGTTGCCAGTATAAATACATATCGAAAAACTTTAGTGGACAAGATGTTTTTTGAATACAAATGAAATAAGCAAAATTCTATGCATATAACATAAAAGATATTTAGAATAGCGGTTTCTTTACAAAATAATGCAATAATAAAAAATATACCGCTGAATACAATCGGTAATGCAAAGAAATCTTTATCAAACATCATTGATCTTCTGGCAACAACGTAGCAGCATAAGCCCGCCACACTAAATAGCGAAGCTAAGCTCGTCATGCGTTGAATGATATAAAGCACACCAGTTAAATTGATCGGGGATACTAACCACGCAGTAGCCACCAATAGCGATATATAGTATTTGTTGAGTAGTTTTGTGTCTTTTCTTGTGAGTTTTTCGTAGCTATCAAGCAGCAGATAGGTTAGTAAAAATAATAGAATTCCAGTTATCAGGTGAATAATTAAGTTTACTAGTTTATAGGTAAACGGATTAAACTCGGAATAGTAATAATTGATGGCGAAGCTAAACATACTGACTGGACGTTTGAGCGGCCCAGACTCTGAGGATAGGCTCGCACTTAGTATTGATTTTAAATCTAACGAATCAATTTTCAGTTGATCGTTATCCAGGAGGTTGGGTATATCGTCATGCAGGAAATCACCTTGTAACCCAGGTAGATAAATCATCACACACAAGATCAGTGAACAAGCACTCAGGATAACTCTCGTAGAGTGCGCACTCGGTGACAAGAGTGATTGTATCTTTATCATTTTCGATGGAAAGTTTAGCAATATGTGAAGCGGTTTATCACTATTGTAATATTAAAACCTGTGTGCATAAAAAAAGCGCCTTGCAGATGCAAGGCGCTTTTAATAGTCTTAGACTAAAGTATTATCTGCACGTAGCAGGTAGATACTGTTCAGTGATTACACCAGCACCTGCACATGTCCACACAATTGAACCAGAGTTAGCTGTACCTGGTGTTAGTGTGACTTGACCGCCTGAGGCTACGTTACCACCTAGTGTGGTGTAGGTGATAGTGACTACGCCTAAGTTGTTTACTTCAACTCCGCTTACGTTGTTACCAACGATAGAGCTGGCAGCTGCAAGACCATAACTAGCATTGTCTGCTTTCATAACACCTTCAGAGCTGTACGTTTCCGCTACAGCTAGTTTAGCTGCACCGGCTAGGTTTAAACCTTCAGTTACTTTAGCGCGAACGGTGTAATCCTGATATGCAGGAATCGCAATCGCAGCAAGAATACCGATGATCGCTACCACGATCATGAGTT
>CAZFEP010000002.1:0-14617 GCA_964517365.1 uncultured Thiotrichales bacterium
TTTAGGGAGAGAATATTTTAATGACCACTCTTGATTACCCATCAAAAGAGCAACAAGCTGACACACATGAGCTTGAACTTGGTCTTGAAATTCCTGTGCTTGAAGCTTCTGAAAATGAGTTGGCTTCACTTCGCTCAGCTTATGAAGCGGCAAGTTCTATTCGAGATGAATTACAAGCAAAATTAAGAACTGCAGTTGAATATTCTAATGAACAAGCCAAGTTAATAGAAGATATCAAAGACAAGCCCTCTGAAGTCGCAGAATTAAAAGCCTTACTTG
The DNA here is from genome assembly GCA_964517365.1 of uncultured Thiotrichales bacterium. Classification (GTDB taxonomy): domain Bacteria; phylum Pseudomonadota; class Gammaproteobacteria; order UBA4575; family UBA4575; genus JABDMD01. The sequence goes on from CAZFEP010000002.1 coordinate 280, forward strand.
GTAAAGCCACAGAACAAAATAATGAACTCAATGCCAGTTTAAAAGAACGAGAAATTGAATTACAGGATGCAAATGATGAGATTACTTTTTTGCGTTCAAGCGTGGCCGAGCTAGATGCAGTAAAAACTCAGCTTGATAATGCCGATGAAGATAATCGTGTACTTAGTAAATCACTACAACAACGTGAAACCGAGGTTGAAAGTCTTAATGAAAAGATTTCAATCATGCGCTCAAAAATTATTGACATTCAAGAAGTCAGAGAACAGCTCAAGCAAGCTGATAATGATAATCAGATATTAAGCAAAGAGCTCGAGGATCAACGCATTCATTTAACCACACGTATTGAAGAACTGGACAGTCAAATTGCAGCTGCTGCAGCAATGAAGAAAGAATTCAATAGTCGTGGTGCTGAATTAAAACAGCTACAAGATGAATTAGGTCACTCTGATAATAAAATTTATCAACTTACTGGCGAAATTGAACAACGCTCTCAACGTGAAAAATCATTGCATCAACAAATCGAGAAAGACAAAAAATCTCTTGAGTTATTCGAAACCAAGATGCAAGCACAACAACTTCAACTTAATGAAATGGATGATTTACGCATCAACCTCGAGGCTAGAGAAAAGCAGATTATAGATAATATTCAAAAACTAGAAGCCGAACAATCTCGCATTCGCTTACTTGAAACCGAACTAAGCGAAGCTCATATGGTGGTGAACAGCCTGCAAACAAAGGTCGAGACTGCTAACCAGGCAATTCCAAGCCTTGAACAAAATATTCGCATTCGAGATGACAAAATATCTTCTCTTTCTGACCAAATAGATGCACATGAAGAACGACTCGAAGCTTTCACAAACTCAATTAATGTACGCGATGGAAAAATTAATTCACTTGAAAATGTTCTCAATCAGGCCAAAGAACAAGTGAAGCCACTACGTACCGAGCTTTCTACACAAGAAACACGCATTCGTGAGCTTGAGAAATTATTTCATGAAGCACAAAAAATTGTTCCATTAAACAAACGTGAAGAAGCTAAGTAAACATATATAACGCTTGCACTTGATGCTTAGTATACCTAAGCAATAAACTGGCAAACAACTTTCCGATAAAATTAACTTTTTTCTAATAAAGATATTTTTGAACTAACAATGTCTTTAAGCAATGAGTTTCCTGCTAGCAGCATACACTCTTCTTTACCCATCTTGATTTCTAGTGATTGCTTGAGTGAGCGGGCCAGAGCATTTGCACCTAGTCTTTGATAGTACGAAAGGTGTCGCAAATAAAATGGTAGCTTTTCTACAATCGGATTGTCGTCATTCATACATTGCATAAATTCATGCTCAAGCTTTTTTACAGCGCTTACAAGTGATTCATGCTTTTGCCAATCAGTTGAGAGAACAAGCCCCCAACTCATATCTTTATTTAATACACATTCTGAGAAAAACAAACCTGATTCTTGTGATTGCCAGGCTTGAGGCTCAATCAAGCTTAACCTCCATTCTCGGTCTTTCAGATATAAATAGTAGGATTTCCCTATTACCGGTTTGAAGCCATATTGTGCGCCCAATACCAGAGTAGACGTAAAGTAATCTGCCAACCATTGATGACTGTTTTTTGATTGAACATTTACAGGTGTTACGGCACGTAGATCATCAACTACACCTACAATACCTTTGCCTTGAGGGTTACTAATTTTCTGGATCTGAGCTGACATAATCTGTACTTTAGCAATATTTACGCTAAGGTTTTAAAGGCTTGGTCTGCTTTTAGAGCATTTATACACTTCTCAAGTGTGTTTGCACTGTACGCACCGGACTCATACAAAGAGTTACATAAATTTGCTGCATATATTGGGTTTGAAGATTTTTCATTAAATAGATCTAAAGCTCGCCCACCTCCAGCTGCAATATCTTTAATAACGAGTGGACTTAACATGCCAGCGGACTCCAATACAGGGCATTGAACAATATTATGAATAGCAGTGAGTAGTTTAGGGCCAATAAATTGAGGAGGCACACTACCATTATTATTGAGCACAAGACGCTCGGCTGAATCAATATAAAATTCTAAAAATGGATTGATACTTTTAAACATTAAAAAAGCATTATGGACTTTGATATATGCCGTTATTCTTTTGAACCCATCATCACTTTGTATCCAAACCTCTCTACCTATTGCATAAGGCTCATCAGGCAAATCAAAATTTTCGGGTGAAAAGATCAGGAAATCAGCATCACACCAGATAACGCGTTCATAACCATCATTAAGAGATTTTTGCAGTGCGATTAAACGTGCCAAATCTGTTGCAATGACTCGCTGAGACTTGGTCTTCTTCAATACTCGACTGGATACGTAGTCAAACAACTCATCGCCAATGAATTTGTAATCATAATGATTCAATGCCGCCCAATACTTGACCGATTCTGTACAATCATGCAACCATTTTGCCGGCAAGGGTTGCCGATGGGACTGAAGCACAAGTGTTGTTACCATAATTCGACTATAGACTGATGATTACTTTCAAACCAGGCAGATTATCTTGCAATGATATTGACGCTTTATGTAACTTTAAAACAGCGTTAACCAAACTTAACCCCAAGCCGGAACCTTCGATGTGGTTTTGCTCTTGATCCCTAAAGAAGCGATCAAATGCCTTGTCGACTGAAGCACGAGGAATACCTGGCCCGTTATCTTGAATAGTAATGGTTGTCATATTACCCGCTTGTTCAAGTGAGATTTTTATCAAGCCACTTTGCTGAGTGAATTTAATTGCATTGTCGAGTAAATTGGCAATCACCTGAAAAAATAAATCGCGATCACCTACATAGCAGATTGCCTTAGTAACGACTATTATCTTTTGATTTTTTTCTTCAGCCAGTGGCGAATATAGATCAACAGCATCTTGTACTACTTTCTCAAGGTCAAATTCTTCAAACTTATTACCTTGTCGACCAGACTCTAAGCTAGACAAACTTAGTAGTGAGTTAAATGTCTTTAATAAACTATCAACATCTTGAACTAATGAAGCTTTTGTCTTTTCATCAATAAGTTTCAAGCCATCATTTTTTAATGATGCTTGTTCAAGCTTATTCCTCAATCTAGCCAATGGAGTGCGCAAATCATGTGCTACTGAATCGGTAATGTGTTGCACGCCTTCCATTAAATGCTCTATTTTATCAAGCATCTCATTTAAAACATCACTCAGAAAACTTAGGTCATCCCATCGTGAATCTATATCAATACGTTTAGTAAGATCACCCGTTGAAATGATCTCTTGCGCAGTATCAGCAATGCGGTTGATGCGAGATACAACAAAAACACTAATCAGATAACCTATTACCCCCATAATTAACAATGAAGCAATACTGATAATACTAAGTAATACAAATGGTTTACTAAGACCGTTTACACTCTGTTGAATAAATAAATAGATGGATATACATAGAGCAATTACAGCGATAGTTAATAAAACTGCAAAAAATGTTGCAACTTTGAAGCTTGAACTGCTTTTATAATTTCGTATTTTCTTATATCTAGTTTTATTGAATTTAGGCGTCATCTATAATGTAGCCTGATCCACGCATAGTTTTGATAAGTTGACGATCAGGATTTTTATCTATTTTTTGACGCAGGCGGCTGATATGAACATCAATTACATTCGTCTGCGGATCAAAATGGTAATCCCATACATATTCTAACAACATTGTGCGCGTTACGATTTGTCCTTTGTGTCTTAGAAGATATTCTAGCAATCTGAATTCTGTCGCTTGAAGCGAAATCTCTGCACCGTTGCATTTAACCTTACGTGTTAGTAAATCTAACTCAACATCTTGAGCTGACAAACAGGTTTCAACATCAGGTGACTTTCTGTTTCTTCTATTAAGGGCTTCTATTCTTGCAAGTAGCTCTGAAAATGCAAATGGTTTTACTAAATAGTCATCACCTCCAGCTTGCAGCCCTTTTACACGGTCATCAACCTCTCCTAGTGCACTAAAGATCAATATTGGAGTTAAATTACCTGCACCTCGTAGTGTTTTAATAATAGTCAGCCCATCGATCCCCGGAAGGGTTCTATCCACTAACAAAACATCGTATTGCTCTGTAGTACTTAAAAACAATCCATCATTGCCATCCGTTGCCGTATCTACTACATGCCCAATCTCACTAAGGCCTTTACTGACATACTCAAGCAATTCCTGGTCATCTTCTATACAAAGGATACGCATAATTACCAACATAATACTGGCTATATATAATTTTCCAATCTATTGGAAATTACAAAAATTTAATAATCGCTTAAGGTCTACTTTAGTGGTTAGTGTTCATAATCAAGCTATCACAAACTATATAACCAACTTCTATGAATCTTAGAATTACCCAATATACAGTACTTTTTATATTGTTATTAACCGCATCGGCATCATCGGCTAGTAATCACAGGGTATTAAGCCCTCTTCCAATAGAACTTAAAGAAATATGGAGTGATTTTTCGCTTGTGGGACAAACCACATTTCGCCGTTTCGGTTTTCATATATATGATTGCTCCTTATGGACCACGGGTAACAAACCATACGACGCTATAGCTAATGAAATTTTAATCGATGACGCTTATGCATTAAGTATCACTTACACCAGAAACATTAGCTTACAACAGTTACTGTCCAGTACAAAAAACGAGTGGCAAAGATTAGGTTTTTCAGATCAATACCCGCTAACCGCATGGTTAACCATGTTAAAGAATATCTGGCCAAGTATTGAAAAAGGTGACCAATTAATTGCAGTAGTAACTGCCGAAGGTAAAACTAAGTTTTTTAATAGCAATAGTTCTCTTGGCACCATTGATGATGAAAATTTTGGTCCTGCATTTTTATCAATCTGGCTGGGAGAAGAAGCTCGCTATCAGAAAAAACGTAAGGAGTTATTGGGTGAATAGATTCATAAACATTAAAAACTCTATCGGTTTTATAGCATTAACATTATTGCTAGGATGCAGTACGGCTACTATTGATTATAAAGATACCAAGCCCGAATTTGATCTTAAAGAATATTTCACGGGTGACCTTAAAGGTTGGGGATTAATTAAAAACTATAAAGGAAAAGTAACCAAACGCTTTTCTGTCGATATGACTGGAACTTGGGATGAAAACAATGGCGTTTTATATGAGCTATTTACATACCAGGATGGCACCACACAAGAACGGACCTGGTATTTAACAAAAAAAGAAAACAATATTAATATTGGTACTGCCAGTGATGTAGTGGGTGAAGCATCTGGCGAACAACACGGTTTTGCATTTAACTGGAATTACGACCTGCTGTTTGAGTCTGATGGCAGCGAAATTCAAGTTCATTTAAAAGACTGGTTATATCAAATTGACGATAATGCAGTAATTAGCGAAGCTAAAATCAAAAAATTTGGTATAAATGTTGGTGAAGTTATTGTATTCATACTAAAACAGGACTCATAAAATGAGTTTGGCAAAAATAGAAAAATTTATATCAGACATAAATTCCATAGGTCACGAAAACGCAAAAAACGTGCTATCTGAAATCTATACTGATGATGTGATTTTTATAGACCCCGTTAAATCTATAACTGGACTGAATGAACTAACAAAGTATTTTGAAGATCTATATCAAAGTGTAACTTCTTGCCATTTCATTTTAACAAATCATTTACCAAATAGTGATCGCTACTCATTAGAATGGTCAATGCATCTTCAACATAAGAAAATCTCAAAAAATCAAGTGATTGAAGTTCAAGGAGCATCGTTTATTGAGTTTAAGAATGAAAAGGTATGCTATCACCGAGATTACTATGACCTTGGCGCTTTAGTATATGAACATATTCCTATTCTTGGCTCTGTAATTAGAAAAGTACGTCATGCAATCTGAAAAAATACGCAAACACTTCGAAAATAAAGTAATTTGGATTACCGGTGCATCATCAGGCATTGGTAGAGCTTTAGTGATTGCACTTTCCAATATAAATTGCAAAATTTTCATTACTTCTCGTTCTGAAGAACAGTTACAAACTACAATCAATCAAAGCAATACCATTAACAAAGACAATATTACTTTAATTTCTGGTGACTTGACCTCTAAACGTGTCAATGCTGACATCCTCCACAAAATTGAAATGTCTGCAGGCAAGCTTGATATTGCCATCTTAAATGCAGGTTCTTGTGAGTATGTTGATATAAATAACTTCGATAGCGCCTTATTCAAACGACAAATTGATACTAATTTTATGAGCATGGTCTATGGCATTGAAGCGGTATTACCCTTGTTAAAGCAATCAGCAGATGCCCAGCTTGTGGGAATGAGTTCCACCGCTGCCTATGTAGGCCTGCCCCGAGCTGAAGCTTATGGAGCAACCAAAGCCGCTATAAGAAATATGTTTGCTGCCTTACACGTTAGTTTACAACCCCAAAACATTAGTAGCTCCGTTATATGCCCAGGGTTTGTGGAAACAGAACTCACAGCAAAAAATGACTTTGATATGCCAGCAATGATCACTGCATCCAGATCTGCTGAATATATACTTAACGGAATCGCAAAATATCAACAAGAAATCCATTTTCCTAAACGATTTAGCATGACACTAAAATTCATTGCATCGTTACCTAACCCAATGCTTAGCTTCCTTGTTAGCAAAATGGTCAAGTAAGCATGAAGGTAGCGATTATAGGTTCTGGTGTTGCAGGTTTAACCGCAGCTCATTTATTACATAAAGACAATGAAATTACTGTCTATGAGGCTGGCAACTATATAGGTGGCCATGTAAACACTATTGACCTACCAACAGAAGATGTACCCGTGTCAATAGACACAGGCTTTATAGTATTCAATGACTGGACTTATCCTAATTTTGAAAATTTAATTAATGATTTAAATGTTCAAACCCAGGATTCAGAAATGAGTTTTTCTGCAAAATGTGATGTCACAGACTTTGAATGGTCCGGCAATAACTTACAAAGTTTAATTTTTAATCGTGACAATTGGAAACAACTTAAACCATATTTAATATTTTACGATATCGTCCGATTTAAGAAACATGCAATGGAGTTTCTGGATAACACTAACCCAAGTGATTCAAAAAATGAACTGACTCTTGGAAGCTTTCTAGAATTAAATAAATTTAGTTCTGCCTTTATAAATTATTATATTTTACCCATGGGAGCTGCTATTTGGTCTTCCACCCTGGAAAAAATTAATGAGTATCCTGCAAGGAGTTTTTTAACATTTTTCAAGAACCATGGCTTACTTAACTTAAACGTAAGACCTCAATGGAAAACGATTGTGGGTGGCTCAAAACAATATGTTTCTAAGCTCATAAAACCATTCCAAGACAATATTCTTACCAACACTACAATTGTTAATGTAAAACGTAACACCAGAAATATTGAAGTAGTGTCTCAAAATAATTCTTCAGAATATTTTGACCATGTTTTCTTTGCTTGTCATAGTGATCAAGCACTTAGTTTAATAGAAAATGCCAGCACGGAAGAACAACAAATTTTAGGCAATATCCAATATCAAGAAAACATCGCTGTTTTACATACTGATAGCACAACAATGCCAAAAAGAAAAAAAGCCTGGTCCTCCTGGAATTACCTAGTTCCAGAAAAAGAAACAGGTTGTGCAAATGTTACCTATTATATGAATCGTCTACAGAACCTGAATTGTGAAAAAGATTATTTTGTAACTTTAAATCCCTATAAAGAAATATGCCCATCAAAAATACTTAAGGTTATAAATTACACACACCCTGTATTTGATCAATCTGCAATCGAAGCACAGAAACAATTTAACACCATAAATGGCTATAATAATTCTTGGTATTGCGGAGCCTATTGGCGTAATGGCTTCCATGAGGATGGTGTATGGAGCGCGATCCGCGCGGTAGAACAATTTAATAAGTCAATAAATAATGAAGAGCTGTATTTACAAAGGGCGAGTTAGGCACCAACGATATGCACCCCGCCTGCATGAATTTACATACTCATTATTTATGATGTATGTTGATTTGGATGAGCTGCCAACACTATTTAATAAGAACACTTTATGGGCGGTTAATAAACCAAATTTGGCGTCATTTCATCGCAAAGACCATCATGGTGAAGAACCAAGTCTTAATGACTCAATTCGATCCCTGGTACTGGCACAAACCGGCGAAAAGGCCGAAGGCCCAATACGCTTACTCACTCACTTCAGGTATTTTGGTTACGTGTTCAACCCTTTAAGTATGTATTTTTGTTATGACGCCTCTGACAAGCACGTCACACATATTGTTGCAGAAGTGATGAATACACCCTGGAAGGAACAGCACTGCTATGTGCTTACAAATAATCAACGCGATGATGTTATTTCTGCCAGCCATCAAAAAGAGTTTCATGTCTCACCTTTTATGAATATGGATATGAAATACCACTGGAATATCCATACTCCTGCTGAACATATAAATATCAGCATTGAGAACTGGGCTCAAAATGATAAAGTTTTTGATGCATCCATCTATTTACAGAAAGTTGAAATCAACACAACTAATTTACGAAATGTTTTATTTAATTTCCCACTAATGACATTAAAGGTTACTGCCATGATTCATTTTGAGGCATTAAAACTTTGGATAAAAGGAATCCGTTATGTCCCTCACCCTAAGAATTGATAGGTTTTACTATGTCTATAATCCCTAAATATAAAAATTCAGAATCTATTTATAATGAGCTTAACTGGTCTGAACAAGTCCTATGTTCTGCATTATTTAAAAAACTAGGCCAAATTCAATTTGGCTATTTACAAATACATGTCAATGATATGGTTTATAGCTTTGGAGAAAAAAACACACAAAGTGAACTTCAAAGCATTATTAAAGTTCATGATACACGTGTTTTTAAAGCCATCTTATTTGGTGGTGAACCTGCAGCTGGTAATACCTATGTTAAAGGTTGGTGGTCTTCAGATAATCTGATAAATGTCATTCGTATATTTGTAATGAATAGAGATGTTTTATTTAATTTTGACTCAGGTTTAGCTTCGCTCGCTAAACATGCTTATGCTGTTGCACATTTTACCAATAAAAATAGCAAACAAGGTTCTAAACGTAATATTCATGCGCACTATGATATTGGCAATGACTTATATAGATTATTCTTGGATGAAAGCATGATGTACTCGTCAGCATGCTTTACGCCACAACATATATCACTGGAAGATGCGTCAGAGTATAAACTTAAGGTCATTTGTGAAAAGCTAAACTTATGCGCAGATGATCATGTACTAGAAATTGGAAGCGGTTGGGGTGGCTTTGCAATTTATGCTGCATGTCATTACGGCTGTAGTATCACTACAACCACCATCTCAGACGAACAATATTCATATTTGCAAGAAAAAGTGTCTGCACAAAATTTATCTGGAAAAATTACTGTGCTCAATCAAGATTATCGTAATCTGGAAGGACAATATGACAAGTTAGTATCTATTGAGATGATTGAATCGGTAGGGCATCAATATTTAAATCAATACTTTTCAACGTGTAGTAAATTATTAAAACCAAGTGGAGCTATGTTAATTCAAGCGATTACCATTTCTGATTACCTATATGATAATTACATACACTCGATGGACTTTATCCGCAAATATGTATTCCCCGGTGGAAGTCTACCCAGTATGGCAAAAATGCTTGGATCTATTGCTAAAAATACCGATTTAACTTTATTTCACAGTGAAAGCTATGCTGAGAGTTATGGAAAAACTTTAGCTATTTGGTATGAAAGGTTTATTAACAATAGAGAAAAAGTTATTGAACTCGGGTACGGAAACTCTTTTGTTCGCTTATGGGAATATTATCTAAAATATTGCCAAGCCGGGTTTGAAGAAAGAGTTATTGATGTTCAACAAATTGTATTAAAAAAACCTGCAAATCGCTTTTCCTAACTAGAGCCTATTATATATAGGACAGTTTAATAAAAAGCAGAATGAAGAATAATGTAGCTTTTTTAATTTTTAACATATTAGGCTTGCAATGCACCTGGGCTGCTTGCGCCTATGGTGCGACACACGGAATGACACTCCTGGGCGTCTATATTGGGTTGACTTATATTTGCTTGCATTTTTTATTTATAAAAACACGACTCCGTGACTTTATAATCATGCTCATAATAGGAGCGCTTGGCATGGCGATAGACAGCTCTTTGGCATTATTAAGTATTACTTCATTTCCAAATTATGAGAACGGACTTATACCTATACCTTTTTGGTTAATTAGCTTGTGGTTAGTGTTTGCATTAACCGTTCCACATAGTTTGTATTGGCTTAAGAATAACCTACTCGTTGCGGTCGTAGCGGGTGCCATTGGCGGCAGCTTTAGTTATTTTATAGGCCATAAACTTGGTGCAATTCAATTAACCGATCCATTAATCATTAGCGTGGGTATATATTTCATTGCCTGGGGATTAATTTTTCCTTTAGCGTTAAAAATTGTAGCGTACGTTACACCACATGATCTTAATATGACTACTCCATCTACTTAATCAGTATCGATACCAACATACCAAGTTGATGACAGATATTTTTTTATAAATTTTGATTAACCAAGTAAGTCAGCATTAACAATATTTTCTGCAAATCCTTGATAGGCACTTTCAAACTGTTTTGCCATAGAGTCCGGGAATGCATGAAACTCGCCTTTACCAAGTGCCTCAAGAATACTTTCTGCAACCAAACTTGCAGGCTCTGCTATTTCACTAATCCCCGCATCATTAGCCATATCCGTAGCAATGGGGCCAGGATGAACGCTCAGCACAATGGTGCCCTGCTCTTTTAATAAATCTCGCAGTGCTTGTGTAATGGAATAGGCTGCTGCTTTTGAAGCACTATAGGTCGCGAATGGTGCAAAACATTTTATGGATGCTAAAGAATTTAATTGAATCAACGCTCCACCGCCATTGTTTTTTAGCACAGGTGCATATGCTTGGGCCATTCTTATTAAACCGGATACGTTTATATCCATTTCATAGGCCATGCTATCCAATGCATTAACATCTAGAGGTGTTGATGTTTTCAGCACTCCAGCATTATTGACCACAACTTCAACATCTGCTGCATGCTGTACTGCTTGTTTAATTGTTTCGGGCTTTTCCAAATCTATCAAAATGGCTTCAACACGATCTCCATATTTATTAGATAAAGATTTAGCTGAATCTATATTTCTGACTGCTAGATATACTTTCTTTGCACCTGCTTTATCTAAAAATGTTTCTACTATTGCCTTACCTATACCCCGGTTCGCACCTGTTACTAATATAGTCTTATCTTTAATGTCATATGAAGTCGCCATGTTTTTCCTTTTTGATCTTAAGTGTGCTTCTATCTGAAGGCACCATTTCCTCAAAGCACTATTAGTAAATGTATATCCTCAGTGTATTACAAAAAATCTGTATAATTAATATATTTCACATACCATTTTTAATATCAGGAATGATAGGTAGAGCTTATGAATATTCATGAAAAAATTAATTATGTAGAATTCCCAACTAAAGATATTCGTACCACTAAGATGTTTTTTGAGGAAGCTTTTGGATGGGAGTTCACAGACTATGGGCCAGATTATACGGCTTTTGAAAATCAAGGCTTGGACGGTGGTTTTTTCACATCCAATCTCAACACTTCAACCCGCAACGGTGGAGCACTTATTGTATTTTATAGTACTGCCTTGGAGAAAACCCAATCAAAAATTAATAAAGCTGGAGGCACAATAATTCAAGAAATTTTTTCTTTTCCTGGAGGACAGCGCTTCCACTTTGAGGATCCCAATGGCAATGAATATGCAGTTTGGTCCGACAAGTAAAGTTCTTGAAATCAGACACTTTATCGTTTAAATACTGCAACCTGTAACTACTTTTTGTCATCACTATATCAAGTTAATTAGAATAATAATCACTATATATATTTGCTTATATTTTTAAGGCAAACTCACCATGTTTATTCTATTACAAACTTTATTTTTTTTTATCGGAATGCTTTTCACAGGATATCTGTTAATCGAAGGCTGGTTAAACCAGGCAGTGTGGGTGAAAGGATGCAGTAAAGGTTTATTTGCTAGTGCATTTGAAATGCAATCCTGGGCTGTTAAAAAACATCGAAGCTCAGAACCACAAGATTATTGGGCTTTCATGATTTTTTATGCTGGTGGATTTTTGTTTTTTTTATGGATGATTATCCTATAAAAAAAATAACATCGCGTATAAAAAAGGCTGGCATTTAGAACAAAGGTGCGCAATAGAATAAGGCTTTTTATACAACGCTATATATTTTCTGCAGTAATAATATATCTTGAATTTTAATGAATTTAAGTACCCACGATCCCGCCATCTTTGCGTGTAATTACAATAGTAGAATCACGTGGCACAGTTACACCATCAAAAGGTGCTGGAAAGTTTGTTTGTGATGGATCTCCATTACCGGGATGTTGTGAATTCACAAATATTGTTTTTCTATTTGGTGTAGTGGTGATGCCTGTTATCTCATCACTCGTTACACCTGTAAACAGACGACGCAATTCTCCTGTGCTTAAATCAGCGACTAACATCTGGTTATTGAGCCCCTCCTTTTGTCCTCCATCGGTTTGTATAAACAAACGCCCATCTGGATCTGCCCATAAACCATCTGGGTCACTGAAAGTGTCCTCAGTTCCATGAGTTGTTTTGGCAATCAAGTAGATATCCCACTTAAAGCTTGTGCCAGTATGTATTCTGCTATCTTTCCAACGAATAATATGGCCATCTGCATTGGGTGCTAGTGAATTAGCTGCATTCATTTCTGTTCGCAGACTATTATTAGTTAGTGTGCAATACACCATTTCATTTGTTCCAACTGTAGTCCACTCGGGTCGATCCATTGGTGTTGCACCTACGATATCTGCTGCTATTCGTGTATAGATGAGTACTTCTGCCTGATTGTTAAAACGTTGTGCTATATCTGGGTTATCCATTGTAAGCTCCAACCAATCGCCACTACCATCGTCATTAAAACGTGCAACATATAACTTGCCATGATCTAGAGGGCTTCTACCTTCTCTACGCATCTTTCGCCAGTTGTCTTCTGATACAAACTTGTAGATATAATCAAAACGTTGATCATCTCCCATGTAGCCAACAACACGTCCGTCTAACCCAACAGTAAGTGCAATACCCTCATGTTTTACTCTACCTAATGCAGTTCGTTTAACAGGTTTAGATGTGCCGTCTACTGGATCAATTTCAACGACCCAACCAAAGCGATTTCCTTCATTTTGGTAATTAGGATCAGATAAATCAAAACGTTTATCAAAATTTTGCCAACCATATCCAAAACCAGCTTTCGTAAAGCCATAGCGCTCCTGCTCTGGTGTAGGCACCCATATATTATTCTTGTTTGTTGCACCAAAATAACCGTTGAAGTTTTCTTCACATGTAAGATACGTACCCCACGGCGTATAACCATTAGCACAATTATTCACTGTGCCTAAGGGTGCATTACCTTTTGGTGTATCCAACAATTCAGATCCGGCGACAGGGCCACTGAACTCTACTGGAGTGTTTACATGAATACGTCTTGCAAAATTACTTTTAACTTGGCGCCATGTACTGTGGTTTTTTTTAAGCTCAACAATCGAAACACCATGAGCATGTTGCATGACACGAACATCCTCAAGACTATCAGGCACATCTTTGCCAAGCACATGAGAGGTACTACCAAACTCATGATTAATACATAAAATACCATGACGGTTACCACGCCGGTATGCATCTTTATCAACATTCCTACTCCAATCCAGACCATCATCCCAATCTTGATCATCATTCCAGCCACAGCGCGGCTTATTTGGATCCTTAACAGGGAATAAATGCATGCCATCATGTCCGACTCCAATCTGCTTAGCTTGGTCAGCAGCATTAGGTGGATGGTTATACTTGGGGCCACCCGGCTCTAATGGTTCACCCCAAGGAAGTAACACATCCCATTGATACTCGATTGCAATATTTGGCCATGGACCAGTACCTTCAGCGATAGCCACAGGAGTAAAGCCGACGGTCACGCCATGACGGCTGCCGGCAAATGCAGTTATGGATGAGGTAGCAAAGAATGCGGTGCTTGCTGCACCCAATCCACCCTTTAGTAAACTACGTCTAGATAAATTGGCTTGTAGTACTTTAGCAAATGATACATTTTCAGATTGATTACAAATACCCTCATCACTGAAGTCTTGTTTGGTTACCTGTGACATGCAAGTTCTAATTTAAAATTCATTTATGGGCTTTACTTTAGTTCTCACTTGTTTAAGAAAATTACC
>CAZFEP010000002.1:14717-18456 GCA_964517365.1 uncultured Thiotrichales bacterium
GTGTCCGTGTCCGTGTCAAAAGTATATTTAATTAGTCATAAATAATGACAGCAAAAAAAATTCTATCTATTTTTTTTACGCCATTCCCAAGGCCTTATTCGTTGATTTTCAGGCAACTTCCATATACCCCTTCTTTCTTTTTCAGCTTTTGTTTGATATTGAAATAATTTTTGTGAAACAGCATACCGCTCATACACATAAGCAAACCCATCCTTAACAAGCGCGCCATTAACCCATAGATCATCAACATAAATATGTCCGACTATTCGACCATATTGATCTCGATCAAACTCTTCCACTAAAACTGTTTTTCCAGCCACATGACCTTCTAATGCTTTGCGAGATTTTTTCCAGAAAGGTTGCTTATACTCAGGGGCATCTATCTCCGCTAACCGCACACGGATCACCTTGCCTTGCTGAATGATATTTAAAGAATCACCATCTGATACTTTAATGACCTTACCTTCATACGTTTCAGAAAAATGTAAATCATCACACGCATTCAAAAAAAGCGTTATTACTAGAAAAAGCGCTAAAAAATACTTCGCGAGTCTATTCATACCCTATGCATAACCTATTCATGGCCTATTCATGACCAAGTATGTAAACTCAATATTAAGCAACTTCAGTATGCCTTTATGCGACGTTTGTTTTTATTTTACCGATAAAAAACGATCCGCAGCCTACTAGCAATATAGTCATAGATATAAACAACAGTTTAGTATATTTATGTGAACTACCAAGCCATTGTGTATGACCCGAAGACTCCAAGAAGTATAAGAACGCACCTAACATAGCAACAAAAAAAGCTACCAAGTAACTCCACTCAGGAATATCTTTTTGATTTCCGAATATACAAAAGAATACTACAGGGGCTAAGAATAACGAGGCAGTACCACTTACTGCAACTGCATCAAACAAGTCTTGGCTGCCAAAAAATACGCATAATAATCCTAGCAACATAAATATCAACATTACCGCACGCCCGTTTCTGACACTCACATCAAGTAGCTTCATATCAACAGCTACTAATTTTGCAGAACTTGATAATGTGCTGTCTAGGGTAGACATTGCTGAAATTACCAACGTGGTGCCAAATAGCAACATAGGCCACTCACCTAGCAAACGCATTAAAACTGTATTCATTGAATCACCAGCCGTAGCATGCGCACCTGCCCACACTCCGAGAAAACCAAATAACAGGATACATAGAATGCTAATCCACGCGGCATGATAAAAACTTTTACGAGTAGTTTCTCTGTCAGCTAAAAATCCACGGTCCATCATCACAGGATCATGCATTGGATAACTCCAGATTTGCAATAAAGCTACCAACATTAATATTGGACCTGGTTGACTAAACTGAAACTCTTTAAACCCAAGGTCTGAAATCGAAAATTGGCCACCACCCAACACAATTGCTAGCAACATTAGGAGCACAAAAACAAAAATACTCATCTGCAAGACATCAGTTTTTAGAGAAGCATGCAAACCCCCTAACATGGAATAAAGTAAAGTGACCGCAGAAAAAATTATTATGGCAAACACATAAGCATTGGAACCTGCCACACCAAACAACAACCCAATTACTAATAGGTTAGCAAATACTTCACTAATTAAACGAATAACAATAACAACGTTATAACAAGCTACTCCCATACGACCAAACCGCACTTGTAAAAATTCTTGTACGCTTTCAAAACCATGTTCAAAACGCAATCGATCAACAATTTTTCCACCTGTTAAAAACGACAGATAGTAAAGCGCATAGGCAAGAGTTCCCCACAACCCGTAGTAATAACCAAGAATTGCAGCATTCATTAATGAACGCGCAAATATCCAGGTGGTCACTTGAGAAAACGTTAGAGTCAGTAACCTTGGAGCATCACCTTGTGGTGACGTGCCTGAGTAAAACGTACTTACTGTTTTAGCGATCGGGGTAAAAACAATAGATAACATAGCAATAACGCCTGCTATAGCGATCAAGGCATATTCCATTACGGTCGTTCACTCAAGTTGCATTAAGCACAATTCGATAATTGTGCCTTTACATGACAGGAATAATAGGCATTTAATTACACGAAAACGTTAAAATAATAAACGCAGAAGTAGAAAATCAAATGGAAAGGTCATTTTGAATGCAATAGAAGCTACTTCGCAAAATTAATCTAAAATAAATCATTATATTTCTTAAATAAAAAACCTATTTTGTCTAAATAGTGAACAAGATAAATACAGCATGTTCATGACTTACTCAAATCTTATTCAGTTTTATTATTTGAATGTTTTTAGCACAGAACAAATTGTGAAAAAGTTAACTTACAGTATTTAGTTAATCTATTACATTAACAATTTCCAAACTAACGTTTTTTAACAACTATTCCTTTGAAAACAGTACACCTACTTTGCTTAATGTAATAAAATGTCAAAAGTTTGTCGAGTAAGTTAGCGTCTACAATAATTAGCATGCTTTCAATATAGGCAAATATAATTAAAAAAACTAATGCCAACCACCTAATAGAAATAATCCGCTTGAGAGAATAAAGATGACTTATTTGAATACCAATTTCACTTTTGCATTGGCCGCTACATTTATAATTGGGCTTATTGTGGGATGGTTTATATGGGGTCGCTTAAAAAAACAAATCGTGTCACTTGAAAAAGACTGGCGCAACCGTTTTATAAGTTTAGACGATGATTATCAATCCATGGTTAGAGAATTCAACGAAGTTGAACTAGTGCTTAAAGACCGGATAGAACATATCAATACTATAAATGATGAAAAAAACGACTTAGCAATAAAATTGAATGCAGCAACCAACCTTAATAGCAATATAGGCAATGAAATAGAAGAATTAAAAACTCAGCTAGACAAAAGCAACACACAAAACCTAGTAATTAACAAACAACTAGAGAGTAAAAAAACTGAATTAGAAGCATTTAACAGCACTCCTAATGAAATTAAAGAATTGAAAACGTTACTAGGACAAGCTACCCAACGCTATAACAACAATGGATTAGAGTTAAAAAATAAAAGCGAAGAGCTAGCCATATTACAAAGTCAACTAGAAAGCACTAACAAACTTTCAATTGCACTCAAAAGCGAATTAGATGATTTACGCACAAAACTTTTAAACCGCGACAAAGATTATGAAAACCAATCTTTAGCTTTAGCAAACTTGAAAGACGATTTAAATAATAATCAAAGTACGCTACGTGATGCACAAATTAAACTGGATTCAAATGCTAGCACTCAAACAAAGCAAGATACGCAGTTAAAAGAAAGAGATGAAAAGATTCTCATTTTAGAAAACCAACTAAAACATGTCTCCCAGCAATTTAAAGACACCCAGGCTCAATTGATTGAATCTAAAAAACTAATCCCTTCATTGGATGATGAAATCAACTCATTACATGAACGTATTCCCTCATTAGAAAGTTCTCTCAAGCAACGAGATTCAAGTATTGCTGCACTTGAAAATGAAGTGAATCGCTTAGCTAACGAATTCCCACCATTGCATGATGAAATTGAGACCCAGAAAAAACAAGCTGATGAAGCAAACCAAGAAATACAAGCTTTACAACAGAAAATTCCCACACTAAATAGTACGATTGCTGCACGCGATGCACATATTCGTGAATTAGAAGTATTTATGAAAGAAGCTCAAAAAGCCATATTGAAACCGAACCATGCAGCAGATATCAAAAATGGCAATGGCAATGGCAATGGCAATGGCAA
>CAZFEP010000002.1:18556-31098 GCA_964517365.1 uncultured Thiotrichales bacterium
AATGGCAATGGCAATGGCAATGGCAATGGCAACCATAAAACTTCTGGTGAGAAGATGGTAGCTAAAGCCAACGTAGTCAACATCAATGGGTCCTCCAAGCCTAAAAACAACGTAACTATTCATAGCAATGGATCTTCTAAAACAAACGTTGCGACAAACCAAAATGGAAAGACTAAAAATAATGGCTCGGTTAAATCCAATCCTACAAATAATAAGGCTGCAGCTACAGCAACCAAACTAAAAATCAAACCTTATGGCTTAAAAAAGCCAACGCGCAAACCCGATGACTTAAAACTAATTTCAGGTATCGGTGAAACATTGGAAAAAACATTACACAAGTGTGGAATCTTTTATTTTGAGCAGATTGCCAGCTTTAATTTGAAAGATGTAAATACAGTTGATCAGCTACTTAATTTCAGAGGTCGTATTGATCGAGACGACTGGATCAAACAAGCTCGCAAGCTATTACGCGAAAGTAAAAGCATAAGTAAAAACAAGAAAAATGTAGCTTCGAAAAAATCGAAGCAAGTACGAATACCCAAACGCAAAGCAAAGATGAAACCGCTTGGAATGAAACGTCCTAATGGTGAACTTGATGACCTACAACTCATTAATGGTGTTGGACCCACCCTTGAGAAAAAACTTCATCGACTTGGAATATATCACTTTGAACAGATAGCTCATCTGACAGCAGATGATATTGCACTTATAGATAGCAAACTAAAGACGTATAAAGGACGTGTAAAGCGTGACAAATGGCCTATGCAGGCACGCAAATTACACAAAGAATTTTACGCGCCCCTATAAGCACAACAAGATACCGACGAGTATTGAAGTAATTTTATTACCAGTTTTTTCACATAACTTAAGTGCCGGTGTCAGCTTGTTCGAGTTGAATTTGATTGTCTAGATACTCTTCGTAACTACCTTGGAATACATTCAGCTGCTTATCTTTTATATCCACAATGCAATTTGCCAAGGAGGACACAAATTCACGGTCATGGCTAACAAAAATCAAAGTCCCTTCATAATGCTCAAGCGCTAGATTTAAAGCTTCTATACTTTCCATATCAAGGTGATTAGTAGGTTCATCCATCACTAACACATTCGCATCAGACAACATTAACTTACCAAACAACAACCTGTTTTTTTCTCCACCCGAACAAACTTGTGCTTGTTTCTTGAAATCTTCTGAAGAAAATAATAAACGTCCTAGCGTGCCACGCACGGCCTCATCATCATGTTTGGGTTTTCGCCATTGAGACATCCAGTCAAATAAGTTCATGCTGCCTTCAAACTCATTACTAGTGTCTTGTGGGCAATATCCAAGACTTGCATTATCAGACCATTTGATAATTCCTTGATTAGGCTCAAGCTCATTCATTATGCAACGTAAAAATGTTGACTTACCTACACCATTTTCACCAATCACAGCTAAACGTGTACCGGCCTCAATAATCATCTCACCATCATTAAATAGTTCCTCTTCCTCAAAGCCATGCGCAAGACCTTCTATGGTTAATGCATTGCGATGAATTTTTTTATCTTGCCCAAAGCGAATGAAAGGACTGCGTCGGCTAGAGGGCTTAATATCCTCAAGCTGAATCTTTTCAATTTGCTTGGCACGCGAAGTTGCTTGACGGGCCTTTGATGCATTGGCCGAGAAACGGCTAACAAACTGCTGCAGATCAGCAATTTGCGCTTTCTTTTTAGCATTTTCCGACTGCATTCGCTCGCGCACTGCGGTAGAAGCAATCATAAAATCATCATAGTTACCCGGATATATTCGCAATTCGCCAAAATCCATATCTGCCATGTGTGTGCAGACCGCATTTAAAAAATGCCTGTCGTGAGAGACGATAATCATAGTGCTTTTACGTTCGTTTAAGATATTTTCTAACCAACGAATCGTATTAATATCAAGGTTATTGGTTGGCTCATCTAGCAACAATATATCTGGATCAGAAAACAAAGCTTGCACCAATAGCACTCTAAGCTTCCAACCTGGTGCGACCTCACTCATTAAACCATTATGAAATTCTAGATCTATACCCGCACTTAATAATAAGTCACCCGCACGACTTTCAGCGCTATAGCCATCTAACTCAGCAAACTCAACCTCCAAGTCAGCCACTTTCATACCATCTTCCTCGGACATCTCAGGTAATGAATAAATACGTTCTCGCTCTTGTTTGATTTCCCATAGTTGCTGATGGCCCATGATTACCGTATCAATCACCGTAAACTCTTCAAATGCAAATTGATCTTGACTTAATTTACCGAGACGTTCGTTGGGAGTAATGGAAATATTTCCTGATGACGGCACTTGGCTACCATCTAGAATTTTCATAAAGGTTGACTTACCACAACCATTGGCTCCAATTAAACCATAGCGATTACCATCGCCAAATTTAGCTGAAATATTTTCGAATAACGGCTTTGCACCAAATTGCATGGTGATGTTTGCGGTAGTTATCAATGGAGTAATCCTTGAAAGGTGAAAGAACAAGCGTTTAAACGCTGCGTACTATAAAGATTTGTAGCGGAATCGTCGAGTCAAACAGGGTAATTTTATGAGCAAAATAATTATGTATTTTAGTTCATCACTACAATACGGCATCAGACTATTCATAATGAGGTGGTTAAACTACCACTCTAGCTTCCATAATCGTTACGCTATCTGATCGTCCGCGACATGATAACGAGGGTCTTCTAATACATTTACTTCAACCAAATCACCTGCTTTTGTAAGTAATTGACGACATTCAACACTAAGATGTCGTAGATGTAAGGTTTTACCTGCTTTTATGTATCTTTCTGCCAGAGTATCGATGGCTTCTATTGCTGAATGATCCGCCACTCGTGAATTTTGAAATTCAATCACCACATCATCCGGGTCTTCATCGGGATTGAACATTTCTAAAAAGTTTTTTACTGAGCCAAAAAATAATGGCCCATTAAGCTCGTGAATTCGAGAACCATTTTCATCATCATAACTATTAATATTGATATGTTTGGCATTTTCCCATGCAAAAGCCAATGCTGAAACGATTACCCCTACTACCACGGCAACGGCTAAATCGGTAAATACAGTTACTGCTGAAACTAACACCAATACAAAAGCATCCGTTATTGGAATTTTTCTTATTATTCGTAGACTTGACCACTCAAAGGTTGCAAACACCACAATAAACATAACCCCCACTAATGCAGCCATTGGGATACGTTCAATCAAGGGAGAGGCAAAAAGAATGAAAATTAATAAGAACATAGCTGCTGCAACGCCTGACAAACGTTGGCGCCCACCAGAGTTTATATTAATCATGCTCTGCCCAATCATCGCGCAACCTCCCATTCCACCAAACAATCCGGTGGTGGTATTAGCAATTCCTTGCCCTACACACTCGCGATTACCTCGACCGCGTGTATTGGTAACCTCATCAATTAGGGTCAAAGTGAGTAACGATTCAATCAGACCAATTGCTGCAAGAATAAATGCATAGGGCAAAATTATAATCAAGGTAGTTACGTTATACGGTACTGCAGGAATGTGGAATGTTGGCAAGCCACCCTCAATACTTGCTAAATCTCCTACGGTTGCAGTATCTAACTGTAAACCAATGACTAATAAACTGACGACAATGATAGCGGCTAAAGCTGCGGGAAATTTACCAGTAAATTTAGGCAAAAAATGAATGATCGCCATAGTAAGAACAATTAACCCTGCAAAAACTACCAAAGCATTCCCACTAAGCCATTCTTTAACTCCATCAGGAGAAGTTAGCTGAAAATGTTGCAATTGCGCGAGGAAAATTACGATCGCAAGTCCATTTACAAACCCCAACATTACCGGATGAGGCACGATTCGAATGAATTTACCAAGCCTCAATACCCCTGCTAATATTTGGAACAAACCAGTGAGTACGACTGCTGCAAATAGATATTCAACCCCATGCTCAGCGACTAACGCAACCATCACCACGGCCATTGCGCCAGTAGCACCAGAAATCATTCCAGGACGACCACCAAAAATAGCGGCAAGCAACCCCACCATAAAGGCGGCATATAAACCTACTAGCGGATCTACACCTGCTACAAAGGCAAACGCTACTGCTTCAGGCACTAAAGCTAAAGCCACTGTTAAACCAGACAAAAGTTCATTTTGAAAACATGCGCGACTTGCGCAACCAAGCTGAAACATTAATTACCTATAGAGAATTTACTGCGTGAAGGGATAATTAATATAACAGAGTTTATTTATACAAAATATACAACTATAGAGACTATATCTAACCCAACTTGAGTAAAAGTGAGTCTAAGAACTCATACTGACACTAACAAAATAGTTAACAAGCAAGAAACTGCATTGTATACAACTGACTAGAACTCATAAATGTTTTAAAAATCAGGTATTTCTGAATATCTAGACAATGATCTACCTGTATATCTAACAAGATATTGATAATATATAACATTCACATTACGGCTAATTGCGTATAACGTATAACCGTTAAAACCTCTAAAATTTCCGACCAAAACATAACTACCCAACACAATAAACCAACACACAACAAACTAGAACCCAGCCAGCTGTGACTACAAACACGTTTTCAACTCTACCATTAACGCCTGAATTTCTATCCAATATAGAGTCATTAGATTATCTAAAGATGACGCCTATACAAGCACAAAGTTTACCAAAAATTCTACAAGGCAAAGACTTATTAGCTCAAGCAAAAACAGGTAGCGGTAAAACAGTTGCTTTCGGTATCGGCATCTTACATACAATTGATGTAGCACTTTATCAAACCCAAGCACTCGTTATTTGCCCAACACGTGAACTTGCCAATCAAGTTAGCAAAGAGTTACGCCAACTTGCCCGCGCAATTCCTAACACTAACATTTTAACACTTTGTGGAGGCAAACCTCTCGGGCCACAACTTGCTTCATTAGAACGCAACCCACATATAGTCGTCGGCACGCCTGGTCGGCTACTTAAACATATAGAGAAAAACACACTTAGACTTAATCAACTAAAGACTCTAGTTCTGGATGAAGCGGACCGGATGTTGGACATGGGCTTCCTTGAAGACATCATGCGCATACTCGATACCGTACCCAAACAAAAACAAACGCTGCTGTTTTCAGCTACTTACCCAGATGAAATACAGAATATAAGTAAAAAAATCCAGAATAATCCGATAGATGTGCGCGTAGAAAGCTTACATAAAAACTCAAAGATCAAACAAGTCTTCTATGAAATTGAAAAAGGTGAACGAACCAAGGTTTTAATCAGTGTATTAGAACATTATCGTCCGGAATCAAGCTTAGTATTCTGTAACCGAAAACAACAGTGTCAGGAGTTAGCCAACGAATTATGGAAACAAGGATTTCATGCGCTTGCATTACATGGTGACTTAGACCAGAAAGATCGCGATCAAGTTCTAGTACAAGCTATGAATAAAAGCACCTCAATTCTAGTAGCAACCGATGTTGCCGCTCGTGGTTTAGATATCAAAAACCTAGATGCAGTTATAGTGTTTGAACTCTCTCCTGATCCGGAAGTACACATACACCGCATTGGACGCACAGGACGTGCAGAGAATAACGGCTTGGCATTGAGTTTATTCATGGCTTCAGAATCAAAAAAAGTGATTGCAATTGAAGACTACCAGAACATCCCGGCGACTATACATAAACCAAACACCTTAAAAAAACGGCAGAACTTTACACTAAGCCCACCCATGGTTAGCTTAAATATAAATGGTGGGCGTAAAGAAAAAGTGCGTGCTGGAGATATCCTCGGTGCGCTAACCGCAAAAACAACATTGCCTGGCAAGCAAATCGGTAAAATTGATATTTTTGACCATTTTTCATATGTAGCTGTAGAGCGTTCAATCGCCAAACAAGCCTTTACGATTCTCGCTGATGGAAAAATCAAGGGACGAAAATTCAAAGTGCGTAAACTCAGATAGATTGCTTTGTACCTGGAAATACCTTAACCACTTTTATTTATGCTAAGTATTCCTTCAACACGTTCCTCACCAAAAGATGTTGCGAGACTTAAAAAAGCTTTTTTAACCACTCTTTGCTTCACAGTCTTATTGTGGACAATTGAAATACTAAAATTTCTATTTGGTTTCGAGACCTTCAGATTTGGTGTCCAGCCTCAAAACGTATTGGGCTTAGCAGGAATTCTGACTGCACCACTCATTCATGGTTCTTTTGAACACCTCATCTCCAACACTCCGGCACTGATTATACTAGGCACAGCTCTTTTATATGGATATCCACGCTCTTGTTGGTTAGTGCTCATAACAGTATGGCTGATAGCAGAACTGGGAGTATGGTTTACTGCACGCCCGGTTTATCACTTTGGTGCAAGTGGCCTGACATATGGTTTTATGGCATTTATATTTATTATTGGTATTTTACGCAGAGATCGACTTGCTATCGCTCTTTCATTACTAGTGTTCTTCTTATATGGCACTATGATTTGGGGAGTATTTCCACATCAGCCTGGCGTATCATTTGAAACCCATCTATGGGGTGGAGGTCTCGGGGCAGTATGCGCAGTATTATTGCGTAACTATGATCCCTCTCCCATTCCCAAACGTTACAGCTGGGAAGATGAAGACGAAGATGATGCTTATATTGGTAATGCCTGGCATGAGATAGACGATGGTGATAATAAATCAGTCAATAATGACAAAGCAGAATAATATCTCGAGTAATTTCACGTAAAATATATTTATGAGTTCTCAACGATTTACCAAATTACAAAAACTGTTAAGAAGACAAACAGGAAAAGCGATTGCAGATTACCATATGATTGAAGATGGAGATCGCATCATGGTATGTCTGTCTGGTGGCAAAGATTCTTATACTTTGTTAGATATGCTTATGCAGTTACAACCGATAGCACCAATTAAGTTTGAACTCATCGCGGTAAATTTAGACCAAAAGCAACCTGGCTTCCCTGAACATGTCTTACCGAATTATCTTGAAAACTTGAATGTTGAGTATCGTGTAATTGAAAAAGATACATATAGCATCGTTAAAGACAAAATAGCGCCGGGCAAAACCACCTGCTCATTATGCTCACGCCTACGACGTGGTATTTTGTATAACACCGCTGAATCACTAGGTGCAAACAAAATTGCACTAGGTCACCACATGGACGACTTAGTTGAGACTATGTTTTTGAATATGTTTCATGGTTCACGACTCAAAACTATGCCACCAAAATTAGTGAGTGACGACAAACGTAATGTTGTCATTCGACCTTTAGTATATTGTCGAGAAAAAGATATCGCTAACTATTCTGATCGAAAAAATTTCCCGATCATTCCCTGTAATTTATGTGGCTCACAACCCAATCTGGAGCGTGTACGGATAAAGGACATGCTTAGTGAATGGGACAAACAATCACCTGATCGCATTGGCAATATTTTTCGTTCAATGAAAAATATTACCAGCAGTCATTTATTAGACACTAGCTTATTCGATTTTGATGCGATGAACCCAGATGCGTCAAGCGCTCCTAGTGAGAAAGAAATAATTTTTGATGCACAACCCCAGCAGCCAGAATCTTTATAATTCTATAAACAGTTACTGCAACAAATTAAATTGAAAAATTTTTTACACCTGCATTCGATAACAAGTCATATTTTGGTTGTTATGCAAATGTGTGGCATCTTTTTATGTTGTTATCCTGTGGGTTTTCAAAATTCAGGCAGCATATATTGGCTTGTGCTCTGCCTACTCGGTGCCGTATTGGGCGTTTTAACACTATGCTTTAACAAAATTGGAAATTTTAGTGTGTATCCTGAAATTAAACATCAGGCCAGACTAATCACCATCGGCCCGTACAAATACATTCGACACCCCATGTATACGAGCTTAATAATCATGATGTGCGGGATCGCACTTTATAATTATCATGGATTGAATGCTGTGGGTGTATTGCTGGTTGTAGTCGCTGTTATAAATAAAGCTAATATGGAAGAAAAGCTGTTACTTATGAGGTTTCCTGATTACGCTAATTATCAGAAAATAAGCCATCGATTTTTACCTTACCTATACTAATCTACTCGTTTTTAGCCTCCATGCCATGGCATAATAATTTTATTGATCAGCACCATAAGGGAGGAACACTATGCTAAATATAGTCATAGCACTCGCATTACTTGCAACCCTATCCACGCTAGGTTTAGGTGTATTAACGATGGTAATTGGAGGTTCAGTTGCCAAAGACTATAGTGAACGTTTTATGTGGCTTCGAGTAGGTCTTCAAACTGCAACAGTGGCATTGATTATCGCTGCACTCTACATAACGAATACGTAAAAACACTGCAAGACACTGTTTTATTAATAAAACAGTATGAATACTGTGGTTATTAGAGGAATCGTCCTGACTCCTCTATAATTCGCGGCCGTTTGTATAAAACACTCTAGAGCTAACTACATGAAAAACATGAGGAATAGCTCAAATTATGTACGCTACCGCTTGATCGTTACTCTTTTGTAGTAGATAGATTCGAGCTCAAAGCATCTAAAATGCTTACCAAATAAAATAAATAAAAAATTCACCCAGGTTTTTGAGTCAAAATGAGAATTTATAATAAGCCCAACCCCGCGAAGCCCAATAGTCGGCACTCCAAGCAGGGGCTATATGATCCTGCCAATGAACATGACGCTTGTGGCGTTGGTTTTGTAGTCGATATTAAAGGTCGTAAGTCTCATAAAATTGTCGACAATGCGGTAACCATTCTAAAAAACCTGATCCATCGTGGTGCATGTGGCTGTGAAGATAATACCGGTGACGGTGTTGGCATGCTCACACAGTTACCGCACAAGTTTTTCAGCCGTGTGTGTAAAGAACTTGGTTTCGAGTTGCCTGAATATGCTCATTACGGTGCAGGCATGGTGTTTTTACCTAATGATGCGACGCAACAGAAACATTGTATAAATGAATTTAACAAAATTATTGAACAAGAAGGCCAACAACTAATCGGTTGGCGTGATGTACCCATTGAGTCTTCATCTCTAGGATCAATGGCAAAAGAAGGTGAACCGACTTTCAAACAAATATTTATTGGTCGCAATGATTCAATACAAGATGATATCTCGTTCGAACGAAAATTATATGTAATCCGTAAACGTATTGAACATACTATCTATAATAATGTAGAACTTTCTGAGCGTGACCATTTTTATATTCCCTCACTCTCCTACCGAACTTGTGTGTACAAAGGCATGCTCACAGGCTCTCAGTTTGAACCTATGTTTCCTGATGTTTCTGAGCCCGATTTTGAATCTGCCATGGCATTGGTGCATCAACGTTTTTCAACTAATACTTTCCCCGCATGGGAACTTGCCCATCCGTTTCGTTATGTTGCACACAATGGTGAAATTAATACTGCTCGCGGTAACGCAAACTGGATGCGCGCACGTGAACCACTCTGCAAGTCAGAATTATTTGGCGATGATTTAGAAAAATTATTCCCGATCGTACTTGAAGGTGGAAGTGACTCAGCTACTTTTGACAATGTAATGGAATTTTTACATATGAGTGGTCGACCCCTGTCACATGCAGTGCTAATGATGATTCCTGAAGCCTGGAGCGGTCATGAAACAATGGATCCCGCCCGCAAAGCGTTTTATGAATACCATGCATGTTTAATGGAGCCATGGGATGGACCCGCATCGATTGCGTTTACCGATGGCAATGTTATGGGTGCAGTTCTAGATCGTAATGGTCTTCGTCCCTCGCGATATTATGTTACTAAAGATGACATGGTAGTGATGGCTTCTGAAGTAGGTGTATTAGATATCGAGCCTGAAAATATTTTAATAAAAGATCGCTTGCACCCTGGCCGGATCTTTATGGTAGACACCGAACAAGGTCGTATTATTGATGATGAAGAAATCAAAAAAGATTTTGCTGAACAGCATCCTTATGAACAATGGCTAAAAGATAACTTGGTAGCCTTAGAAGATTTACCCGAGCCAAAAAATATAGTGGCTGGTAACCAAGACACTTTGTTACAACGCCAACAAGCATTTGGCTACACACATGAAGACTTACGTGTGCTTATGGCACCTATGGCGGCCAATGGCTTAGAACCAACCGGTTCAATGGGCACAGATGCTGCACTCGCTGTATTATCAAATCGCTCACGTTTACTGTATGACTACTTTAAACAATTATTCGCTCAAGTGACGAATCCTCCTTTGGATGGCATTCGTGAAGAGCTTGTAACCCAAGTTGCCACCACTGTTGGGCCTGAAAAAAACTTGTTAGAAGCTACAGCAGAAAGTTGTAAGCAAGTCAGACTACCTTCACCCATATTAACGAATGATGGCTTAGCGCGTATTCGTGAAATAACTGATTCAGGCTTAAAAACTATAACAATTCCTGTCTTATATCGCGTTGCTGATGGGGGCAAAGGATTGGACCAAGCACTTAAAAGTGCATTTGCAGATATCGATTCAGCAATTAAAGAAGGCTATAAAAATATTATTCTTTCAGACCGTGGCATTACTGAAGAGTTAGCGGCTATCCCTGCTCTATTAGCCACTTCAGGTGTACATCACCATTTAATTCGAACAGGCGCACGCACAAAAGTTGGTTTGATTCTTGAGTCAGGCGAACCACGTGAAATACATCACTTTGCCGTGTTAATCGGTTATGGAATAGGTGCTATTAATCCTTACCTAGCACTTGAGTCCTTAGGCGACATGATTGGAAAAGGTCACTTACCTGAAATGCCAGTTGAAAAAGCTGTGCAAAATTATGTCAAAGCGATCAATAAAGGCTTGACCAAAACCATGGCTAAGATGGGTATCTCTACCGTGCAATCTTATCGTGGCGCACAAGTGTTTGAAGCAATTGGCCTTAATGAAGAGTTTATTGACCAGTATTTCACGCGCACTGCTTCACGTATTGGTGGTATCGGTTTAGAAGAAGTTGCAAAAGAAATGAGTATTCGACATCACAATGCATTTCCCAAACGTGCAGCTAAACGCCCTGACCTGGAGTGGGGTGGAGAATACCAATGGCGCCGCGATGGTGAATATCATTTATTTAACCCTGATACTGTATTCAAATTACAACATGCAACCCGCTCTGGGCAATTTAGTATATTCAAAGAATATACCGATAAAGTAAATCAGCAAAATGAACATCTTGCTACCTTACGTGGTTTGTTTGACTTCAAATTTGCAGACAACGCCATTCCTTTGGAAGAAGTAGAGCCGATTGAAAATATAATGAAGCGGTTTTCAACCGGTGCAATGTCATATGGTTCAATCAGCAAACAAGCACATGAGACTTTAGCGATCGCAATGAATCGTATTGGTGGCAAATCTAATACAGGTGAAGGTGGTGAAGACGCTGATCGCTTTACACCTGATGAAAATGGCGACTCTAGAAGAAGCTCAATCAAACAAGTTGCTTCCGGTCGTTTTGGTGTCACTAGCGAATATCTAGTGAATGCTGACGATATCCAAATCAAAATGGCCCAAGGTGCAAAACCCGGTGAAGGTGGGCAGCTACCTGGCACTAAAGTATATCCATGGATTGCAAAAGTACGTGGCTCTACTGCAGGAGTTGGATTAATTTCCCCACCGCCTCATCATGACATTTACTCCATTGAGGATTTGGCACAACTCATTCATGATTTGAAAAACTCAAATCCTGAAGCACGAATTCATGTAAAACTTGTGGCTGAAGTAGGTGTTGGCACAGTAGCTGCTGGCGTGGCAAAGGCCCATTCAGATGTTGTGTTGGTTTCTGGATATGATGGAGGCACGGGAGCATCGCCGATGAGCTCTTTGAAACATGCTGGGCTCCCTTGGGAATTAGGCTTAGCAGAAACTCAGCAAATTCTTATGATGAATGGCTTGCGCGATCGTATTGTTGTGCAGACAGACGGGCAATTAAAAACCGGACGTGATGTAATTGTTGCAGCACTCCTGGGTGCTGAAGAATTTGGCTTCTCAACTGCACCACTTGTAGTAATGGGTTGCATTATGATGCGTGTATGTCACTTGAACACTTGTCCTGTGGGTGTCGCAACTCAAAACCCAGAACTCACCAAGAAATTTTCTGGGCAACCCGAGTTTGTTGAAAACTTTTTTAAGTTTATTGCTGAAGAAGTCCGTGAATACATGGCGAAACTTGGCTTTAGAACCGTTGACGAAATGATCGGACAAGTAAAACGATTAGATGTGAATAATGCAGTTGATCACTGGAAAGCGCACGGACTAGATTTTAGCAAGATCTTGCATGAGCCTGCTAATCCAATGAAAAACAAACCTTATTGTGTCAATCAGCAAGACCATGGTCTTGATCAATCTTTGGATGTCACACAGTTAGTTCCGCAGTGTAAAGAAGCAATAGAAAATGGAAAAGCCGTTAATGTCTCACTCGAAGTGAAAAATATTAATCGCTCAGTGGGCACTATATTAGGGTACAACATAACCAAACGTTATGGTGCTGCAGGGTTACCGGAAGATACGATTAACGCACACTTCCA
>CAZFEP010000002.1:31198-49838 GCA_964517365.1 uncultured Thiotrichales bacterium
CCAAACGTTATGGTGCTGCAGGGTTACCGGAAGATACGATTAACGCACACTTCCATGGCTCAGCAGGTATGAGCTTTGGTGCTTTCGTACCTAAAGGTGTAACCATGACCCTGGTCGGTGATGCGAATGATTACTTAGGTAAAGGCTTGTCTGGAGGAAAAATTATTGTATATCCTTCTAATGAATCAACCTTTGTACCCGAAGAAAATACAATAGTGGGTAACGTATTATTATACGGCGCAACTTCAGGTGAAGCTTATATTCGTGGCATTGCAGGTGAACGTTTTTGCGTACGTAATAGTGGTGTACACACGGTAGTAGAAGGCATCGGTGATCACGGTTGTGAATATATGACAGGTGGCCGAGTGGTGGTGATTGGATCAACCGGACGTAACTTTGCTGCAGGGATGTCAGGTGGTGAAGCATATGTGCTTGCTAATAAAGAGGAATTCAAAATATTGTGCAATCAGGATATGGTTGATCTTGATGAGCTTGATAATGAAGATAAGGAAGCAGTTAAAAAATTACTTACTAATCATAGTAATTATACCCAGAGTACTGTTGCTAAAAATATTTTAGACAACTGGAATGAGTATCAAAATAGATTCATTAAAGTGATGCCAAAAGACTACAAACGTGTACTTGCCGCGATGAAGAAAGCAGAAACAGAAGGTACCTCGATTGATGAGGCCGTGATGGAAGCTGCACATGGCTAATAAGCATGGTTAATATGATAGTAATACTGAATATGGATAATAAAAATATAATGGAATTTGCACATGAACATGTACATGGAAAACGCTCATGGCTAAAGTAACCGGATTTATGGAATACCATCGGGCGAAGCAACCGTATCGTCCTGTTGAAGTTCGTCTAAAAGATTGGCGCCAGGTGATGGCACCATGGGATATTGCACCACTACAAGATCAAGCTGCACGTTGCATGGATTGTGGTATACCATTTTGTCATCAAGGCTGTCCGCTAGGAAACTTAATTCCTGATT
The DNA here is from genome assembly GCA_964517365.1 of uncultured Thiotrichales bacterium. Taxonomy (GTDB): domain Bacteria; phylum Pseudomonadota; class Gammaproteobacteria; order UBA4575; family UBA4575; genus JABDMD01. The sequence goes on from CAZFEP010000002.1 coordinate 32,202, forward strand.
GGAACGATTTGGTCTATAGGGATCAATGGCAAGAAGCAATTCAACGCTTGCATGCAACCAATAACTTTCCTGAATTTACGGGTACGTTATGCCCTGCACCCTGTGAAGGTTCTTGTGTACTGGGTATCAATGATGATCCGGTAACCATCAAAGGTATAGAACTAACTATTATAGATAAAGCATTTGAAAATGGATGGGTCCAACCTCAAATTGCAGAAAGCAAAACTGGTAAAAAAGTTGCCATTATAGGCTCTGGTCCAGCGGGCTTGGCAACCGCTCAACAACTTGCAAGAGCAGGCCATGATGTCACAGTATTTGAGCGTGCTGACCGCATTGGCGGCTTGTTACGGTACGGTATTCCAGAGTTCAAAATGGAAAAGAAAGTGATTGATCGTCGTATGGAACAAATGATTGCGGAAGGCGTATCTTTCAAAACCAATGCTCATGTGGGAGAAAATATTGCCGTTGAAGATCTTCGCAATGAGTTTGATGCATTAGTTCTATCCGGAGGAGCTTGTGCAGCACGTGATTTACCTGCCGAAGGTCGTGAGCTCAATGGCATCCATCAAGCGATGGAGTTTTTACCTATGCAGAATAAAATCTGTGAAGGTGATGAGGAATCTGATAATTTCATTAACGCAAAAGATAAACATGTAGTCATTATTGGCGGCGGTGATACCGGTGCAGACTGCTTGGGTACCTCTAATCGTCATGGTGCTAAATCTGTGCATCAATTAGAAATTATGCCTAGACCTCCAGAAATTCGTGAAGACAACAATCCATGGCCAGAATGGCCTCGTATTTTTCGCACAGCCTCTGCACATGAAGAAGGCGTTGAACGTGTATATTCAGTTTCAACCAAACGCTTTATAGATGATGGGCATGGTAATGTGAAAGCGCTAGAACTCGTCACTGTTGAAATGAAAAACGATAATGGTCGAATGAGTTTTGAGGAAGTAGCTGGAAGCGAGCAAACCATACCTTGTGATTTAGCTTTGCTAGCCATGGGATTTTTAGGACCAGAAAAACCTGGTATGTTAGAACAACTTGGTATTGATCTTGATGCTCGTGGCAACGTCACATGCGATTCAAACTGGATGACAAGCGTTGATGGTATTTTCACTGCCGGTGATATGCGACGTGGACAAAGCTTAATTGTTTGGGCTATTGCTGAAGGACGTTCAGCGGCTCAAGCGGTAGACACGTACTTAATGGGCAATAGCGATCTACCTGCTCCAGTAGAGCCCGGCAGTAAAGCCCAATAACTCCATATCTTTTTATAAAGTTAGTTGTAGAGTTTCTCTGAAGCGTTACAACAAACTTTATAATAAATAATCAAGAGACTTACTCGCGTACTCACTTACTTAGGAGATGCTTTTTGAATAAGCATCAGTTCATAACACTTCTAGCATTCTGTTTACTAGCCTGCATTTGCATTGGCTTATTATTTCTAGTCAATACTTTTGGATGGCTTAGCACGTTAATAGGATTGATAGCATTAGTTCTTATTATATTCATTGTATTTATGATCATGAAGAAACTACGTTTTTCACGTTTATTTAAAAAATATCAAAATGAAGATCTCGTTAATAAAATAATGAAGCGCACCCTTTGGCAAGGCCAAACTGCCGAACAAGTCATTGACGCGCTAGGTAAACCTAAGGATATTGATCAAAAAGTACTAAAAACCAAAACCAAGGAAGTCTGGAAGTATTTTCCATCAGGACGTCGACGATACGGCCTACGTATCACCCTCGATAATGGCAATGTTGTTGGTTGGGACGAAAAATTATGAGCCATCACGTTCATGGTAGCTGAAGCACACGCCATAACATCTCAAGAATAAGTCGCCCATTAACTGCATAAATCTTTGAAATTTATGGGTTTTGACCTCTCATCTACCCACAACAAGTCATCATCTGTTATGAAGAATTAAAGCTTTAAATATCTTGTATTGTGCCGATTAAGTCACTACATATTATTTTCTATAATTCTCCGCACATAAGGAAGTTTGCTACGTATATATGGCTAACACTGCTCCAATTGATATCATTTATAGAGCAAAACTAAAACTACTTGCTGAACAAACTGTTACCGGAATTACCGCTACATTATTCACAAGTATTCCACTAGTGCTCATGCTTTGGAATGTAGCGGACCATAACGCTTTACTTAAATGGATTGCATGTGTAGTTGCACTTTGTGCATTGCGTTATGCGCATATATATTATTACTTCAAACGCACTCCTGATTCTGTAATTCATTGTAAAACATGGCGGCTCCTTTTTTATTCTAGTTTTGGTCTTTCTGGCCTTACTTGGGGTCTAAGTATTGTTTTACTTGCACCAATAGATAATATTGCATTCCTTGGAGCGAATATTCTTTGGGTTTGCGCAATACTTGCAGGCGCTATTGGTTCCTATTCGTTTTTAAAAAGAGTCTTTGTAACTTTCTCTTTAGCAGCATGTGTACCAAGTATAATTTATCTATTTTCTATCAACGAAAGCATTTATAACAGCATGGCAATTGGTGTAAGTGTTGCATGTGCATACATGATCCTATCATCTAAAAACCTTAATAAAATTATCGACACCAATATTCGAAATACAGTTAATGAAGCCAATAAAAGCAAAAGAATAAGTAAGCAAAAAAATATATTGAACTCTATTGCTCAAGCAGCAGAATATCTATTAGAAGACTCCTGGGAAAACTCTACGCATGAATTTCTAAAAAAGTTAGGCACCAGCATTAATGTAAGTCGAATTCAAATATTTGAAAACACATTACATCATGAAGGTGGTCAATTTATACCCACCGCAAGATTTCACTGGCATTCTCCATCTGCACCGCATCACAACATTGTAAATAATGTTGCAACATACGAAGAACTACAATTATCTAGATGGAAAGAACGTTTGTCCAAAGGAGATAGCATTTATGGAGACATTGACTCATTCCCAGAAAATGAAAGTGAATTTTTAAATGCTTTAGATATTCGATCATTATTCATTCTGCCTATTTTTGTTGGTAAGGAATGGTGGGGGTTTATATCATTCGATGAATGTAAATATAAACGCATCTGGTATGAAGAAGAAATAGATGCGCTTAAAACAGCTACTGCAGTAATTGGAGCAGCAATTAAAAGAACCTGGGATGAAGACAGATTGAGTTATCATGCAAGTCATGATTCGCTCACTAAGTTGCATAATAGAAGAGCATTTGAGGTCGAATTTAAAAGACTTATACAAATCTGCCAACGCGATCTTCTCTCACATGTACTTTGTTATATTGATTTAGATAAATTCAAAATAATAAATGACACGTGTGGACATAATGCTGGAGACCAGCTTTTATGCCAATTAGCAGATATCATGAAGAATTCTATAAGAAAAGGAGATTTTCTGGCACGAATAGGTGGTGATGAATTTGCTATTTTACTTCAGAATATCTCAACAGATGAAGCTAAAAAAGCAATACTTACATTACAAAAATCTATTGATCATTTTACTTTTAACTACAATGACAACACATTCAGAGTAGGTGCAAGTATAGGTATAGTGCCCGTCAACACAAAATGCACTGATCCAGATAAAATATTACAAGCTGCAGATAATGCTTGTAGAGCAGTCAAGCAATCCAATACAAAAAAGATCCGTGTCTATAATGTTGATGATTCTGCAATTAGTGACCAAAGAACTAACTCTCAATCATATATCCATATAAATCGAGCTCTTGAAAATGATGAATTTACTTTACTGTTTCAACCTATATGTAGAACCAGAGAAGTTAATAACAAATGGAAATTCTTTGAAGTCTTAATAAGAATGAATGGTGAAAATGACACCCTTATTTCTCCAAATAGATTTTTACCCACTGCAGAACGTTATAACTTGATCCATAAAATTGACCGTTGGGTCTTCAAAGCAAGTATAAAAAAGTTATCAACACACAAAAACCTCTTCAACCATGTCGATTCACTATCTATTAATATTTCGGCTGCTACTTTATGTGAGCCAACATTCAGAAACTTTGTGACTTCTATTTTCAAAGAATATGACGTGCCTGCAGAGAAAATATGTTTCGAGATAACAGAAACAGCCGCTGTATCCAACTTATTAGAAGCTAACCACTTTATTGAGTGTTTGCGAGATTTAGGCTGCAGATTTTCATTAGATGACTTTGGTACTGGATTTTCATCATTTGATAATCTTAAAAACCTACCTGTTGATTATGTAAAAATTGATGGTTCTTTCATTAGAGACATTAACAGCAACCCAATTGACTATGAAATGGTAAGTTCGCTCCATAGAATCGCTAATTTAATGAAAATAGAAACTGTAGCAGAATTTGTTGAAAATCAAGAGATCCTAGATACATTAGATGATATTGGAATAACCTATGTACAAGGATACGAGATCAGCAGACCCCTGCATATGCATGAATTACTCGACCCAAATTATAGAAATATAGGGTTGGATAATACATTTGTTGCTTAATATTTTAGTAGCTATATCTTCCACTTTAAGTTCTTCACATTTAAATAATAATGTAATAATATTTTTTTGACGCTTACCTTGCTTTTACCATTTGTCTGTTTTTACAAACCGTTTATTTCTAGTAATCTTTACCTTTACGTGTAGATAGTGAACGCTAGTCTTGCTCAACTAGAGGAGAGAGCATGGCACATTTTCAAGAACGCAGATTAGGTAATGATCGATCCAAATTCGATGGTAAAGAGCGAAGAAAAAGTTCTAAAAATCTTAGTAACGAAAAGTCTAATCTAGAATTTATAGAACGTGCCAGATTCAAGGCTTGGTTGGTGATGACAGATAAAGATACCCAGACTTAACTAGTGTTAACCAGAGCTAATTTGAGTTAACTCGAATACCACTCCTTGCATTCAGGCACACTCACAATCTCAAAATACATACTTTCCTACAGCCCCTAAGCTTAGTCAGCCCATTTATCGGACGCGGCAATCACAAGGTACAAACTTATTGCATCATGCTTACATGAAGCAGACGATTACTAAATTTATATTACCTTGGGCAACGGTGATCGCACTATTTATACTAGGCTTCTATTTTTCTACACTGCAAGAAAAATCAACAACTCATGATAACTCTATATCCCTCAACGATACATCTAGGGAGAGTCTGGTTGATAATAATGATTATGCTATTAGACAAAAATTATTAAACGATTTTGAAACTGCCTTCCTTAAGCAGTACACACCTATAGTTGGCTGTAATGCCCTTGATAATGAAGTGAGTTCAGCCAAGTGCACTCGACATCTAGAAAAGTCTAAAGATGACTTCAAGCAGCAATTTATTAAAAATCGTGGCCTACCCAAAAATACATTTGAAGAACTTAAGCTAAGTTTTGCTGACTAGGATTATAGCAATGTAAACAAACTATTTTGTTGCCAGTGATTTCCCAATAAGTACCATCCTAATCACACGTTCAGCAGCATTGGCTAGATCTTGTTTTGAGTTTTTAATCGCCATTTCAAATGTCATATCCTTGGCTGCTGCACTTTCAATACCATCTATTCCATGAGCAAATACTTGCCTAGCATCATCAGCTAGTGCACCACCTATAGCAATTACAGGAACATTATGACTCTTTGCCGCCTTTGCCACTCCAGCAGGAGTCTTTCCAAATGCAGTTTGAAAATCAACACGTCCCTCACCCGTCAACACCAAATCAGCACCTTTAATATATTTCGCTAAATTAGTAGCTTTAACCACAATACTAATACCACTCTCCAAGCTCGCACCTGAAAATGCAACTAAACCTGCACCAAGACCACCCGCAGCACCCGCACCTGGCATACGACCAACATCTTGTTTCAAATCACGTTTAATTAATTTACTCAACTTCTTCATGTTTTCGTCTAGCTGCAAAACCATTTTAGGCGTAGCACCTTTCTGTGGACCAAAAACATGTGACGCACCTTTTTTACCAAACAATGGATTTTCAACATCACATGCTACAACAATAGTTGTTTTAGCTATTCGCTTATCTATATCTTGCGCATCTATACTAGAAACTTTAGCCATCATCCCACCAGAACCAAGCTCTTTAATCTCTTTACCATTTGCATTTAGAAAACGCACACCAAGCGCTTGTGCCATGCCCACACCACCATCATTTGTTGCGGACCCACCGATACCAATAATGATCTTTTTAGCACCTTTATTGATAGCATCTATGATGAGTTGGCCTGTTCCATATGTCGTCGTTTTTAGTGGATTTTTTTCACGCCCTTTCACTAACGGCAAGCCTGATGCTTCAGCCATCTCTATGACTGCGGTTTTATCTTTTGCTAACCAGCCATATTTAGCGGTCACTAGTTTACCTGCGGGCCCTTTGACTCTTTTAGATACGAATTTACCATTAGCAGCATCTACCATTGACTGAACTGTGCCTTCACCGCCATCTGCCATGGGTACTTTCACACATTTAGCTTTTGGTAACACACGTTTGATACCTTTTTCTAAGCAATTAGCAACTTCTAGAGAAGTAAGATTACCTTTAAAAGAATCCGGAGCTATAACAATCTTTTTCATAATGAATTATTTTCTTGATGTTAAGTGATAGTATATAAGAGCTGGGTACTAATACTATATCGTCATGAAGTAATACTATTTACAACTTCTCATATGCTTGCGCTAAATCAGCATGAAGTTTAATAGAAAAGCCCTCTTCCTCATTACGATATTTTTCAACTAAATGCTCAATGCGTGAGGCCTTATGGGCCTCATCATAGCTCATGTCAGTATCCATACGCTCTAACTTATGTAAGAGCGTTCCTGCTTTTGCAGGGAATATTGTTTCAAACCGTATACCAATTTCCTGATTATAATGTCGGTCCAAATGCTGAACCAAGGTTGTTGTACAATTATCGCGTAGCGTACGATAAAAAGTTGGCTGAGTATGCAAAGCATTGGCAGAATTGGCTAAGTCCCTAAATAAAGAAACGATGAATTCTGTATCTGCTTTAATTGGATACATATGTAATGCTGAACCTCTTTGAAGTGCTCGTAAGGACAAGAGATCTTTTTCGTCTCCAAAAATATAAATGAGCTCAAACTGCCGCAATGCACCCGCAACTAAACTATATTCTTCATAGGCTTCTTTCCGTGCCTCTACCGATACAACTAGATTGCCCTGCTCACCAAAACCAAAGACAAGCATTGTATGAGCCATTAACGTTGAATCATTAAATGGCTCGACGACTAGGTCAAGACTACTTAGATTAGATAAGTCATAGTTTCGGTTTTCCCAGTTTATGTTTAATTCACTTTGATGCCAGGTGGCATTTCGTAAATTATTAACTATAATTTTTTCATTATTAATCGTAATGGTAGGAAGTTTAGCTACCTCAACATGCCATTCTCGGTCATTACTAGCTTGTATGGTTGATAACCAGCCTATAAGTCCAAGTAAAATTAATGGCGGCAAAAAATTAATCATTAGTTTTTTTCTAAAGCCAATCAATATCATCACACCCACTATAAATATAAACAGACAAACTTTGCTGGTTAAATTCAAGAAATGCTGCAGTATTGAAACATTCATCACCCATATAAAAATTAGCAATATTTGTTTCATGAGTTATTTCACTAAAATGACAACAAATTATTACATCTAGAATTTTAGGTAGGTGCTTAACAGGTATAAGCGAGTAAAGTTTTGAGCCCAACAAGATTTTGTTAAGCAAAGGTTCAAGCTAAAAACCTGCACTAACTCATTAGAAGAAATTAGTGCAGATCAGATCAATAAAATTTTGCAGTACTATTTATTAGAAGCCGTTTTACCTGCCGGGCGCGTGTCATTTTGAAGCCACTCATAATAACCATCTACACCTAGAGATCGAACTTTCTGAATTCGGTGATTTTGTTCATCTTGGCTGATTTGACCAAGCATATGGCTTAATTGTATCTGTTGCTCTACTTGCTCTGCAGTGAGATCAGCTGCATTTAGGCTAAAAGCCGCAAAACCTAAGAGCAGTACTAAAGACCACTGTTTCATGTCGTATACTCCGTATATTTTATAAGGGTTTATAATAACAAAATAACCTTGATTCTAACAAGTACCAGCATGATTGTCGGCCTTGAGATTGGGATCGAAGGTAATCCAGAAACATAGAAGTTGTTGTTATTATTGGATAATTTATTAGAAGTACACCTATTTACTGTGATACTTTGTCAGCCTTGCACGAGCACAGGGTCAAGCATGAGCCTCATTTAAATGGCTCATACTTAGGCTATGGAGAGTCGAGTGTACGATGCAGCTATTCATTATTTCTTTAACGAATGATAACAAAGCATAAGGGAAAAAAATGTTGTTAACTAACTTAGAACAAGTACCAGGTAAAACGATCATCCAGCATTTTGGTTTAGTGCAAGGTAATACTATTCGTGCCAAACATCTTGGCAAAGACTTTCTTGCTGGTCTAAAGAATATTTTTGGCGGGGAATTAGGTGCATATACTGAATTACTGGCTGAATCTAGACAAGAAGCAACCGATAGAATGGTTCAACAAGCTCAAGCCATGGGGGCTAATGCAATTGTAAATATTCGCTACAGTACATCATCCGTTGCTCAAGGTGCGGCTGAATTATATGCGTATGGAACTGCAGTAAAAGTTGATTTATAAAGCCTGAATATCTATGGAAATACTTATACTGCTTATTTTATTAGCACTTGGCTATTTTTTTGGTCAACGTGCTGAAAAGAAACACTTTAAGTCAATTATTGCAAGAGAGGAAGCAACTCTTAACTTTCCAACAGTAACAATGAAAACTCCACCGCCGATCGATAATCATGAGTTCAAGTCAGAACTCGTAACAGGAAATGTAGTCATCTCAATAGATTTTTTCAAAAAATTTGTTGCTTCATTAAAAATGTTATTTGGTGGGAGAGTTACACAATATGAATCACTCTTGGATCGTGCACGAAGAGAAGCACTACTTCGCATGAAAGAACAAGCAGCACTCAATAATGCATTTATTGTAATGAATACCCGTGTTGAAACATCTTCGATTAGTAAAAATAGCAAAAGACGTAATAGTGTGGGTGCTGTTGAGGTACTTGCTTATGGAACGGCTATTTCATTAGGCAAAAAAATAGATCCATAAAATGAAATACATGCCGAAACAACCACCTGAAGGAATTAATATAACAGACGAACATCCATTAAAATCTTTCTTCATTTTAACCGTTGGAACAATAGGTGTAATTATAAGTGTTGTTTTAGTATTAGGGCTTGCTGCAGACTATTTAGTTAAATATATACCGGTTGAGTACGAACAAAACGTTTTTAGCAAAGATGGTTTGTATTTAATGCCTTTTGCCACTGATGAAACAGAAGAAGCTATTCAAGTCAGAAATTATGTACAAACATTAGTTGATCAGCTACATCGTGTCTCTGGAGATGCGTATTCCGACCACGATTTCAAGGTTGAAATTTCAGACTCACTAGAAGCCAATGCCTTTGCAGTTCCCGGTGGGCATATCGTAATTACGAAGGGGTTATTTTCATCTATCCAATCTGAGAATGGACTCAGTATGATACTAGCTCATGAAATGGCGCACCATTACGAGCGCCACCCTCTGAGAAGCACGGGCAGAGGCTTAGTAGTGTCTTTATTTCTCTTAGCCACCTTGGGTGCAGATGGCTCAAGTTTCTTACAAGACTTTATCGGTAATACTGCTTCTATCACAAATCTGGCATTTAGCCGCAAACAAGAATCTGACTCAGATGATATCGCATCGACTTTATTAATAGAGTTTTATGGCCATGCATCAGGTGCTGCAGAATTTTTTCAATACATACAGTCTGAAGGTAGTGTTCTTGATGAAATACCCAATTTCCTAAGTACACATCCCTCTACAGATAATAGAATTTCTAACTTAATTGAAATTGAAAAAAACAATTCAGGCGTCAAGAAAGAATTGCCCACTTTTTTAAAAAGTTATATGGAAAGTAACTAGTTTGAAATCATGCAATTACAATACTGGTACTAATAACATTATTATTAGTAGGTTAATTTCATGTTTATTTAGCATTGGCACCACCATTCATCAGATATTAAATCCGCTTAACATTTTCCTAGAAACACATGCTGATATTTGTATTTACACTAAAATATGGTTAATGGTGGGTTATTTGAATTCAACCTCATTTATCAAAAAGGATTTATATTAGCCTGTACTTTAAATTCCTACTGGAAAATCTTATTGGGCTTAAGTATGAAAAGAACACCTAGCTCCAAATATTTTTTTATCGCTATAGCGACCTTGGTTTCTGCTAACTGTAGCTATGTTCAACATTATCAAGAGCAAGAAAAATATTCGCAAATCCAGAACAATATTTCATTATCGACTTTAGACAAGGTAAATGAATACACTAGCCGCAGCCCGTTTCATAAGACCTATGAATTTGAATTCAATAATGCTAACAATAATACCTTTGCACTAATTTTCTATCTTAACGAGAGCAGTTTCTCAAAAAGTATCATCAAACATCGCCATGCAAAAGACTTGCATCGTGATGCAGTTAGAGTTGACGAAAACAGCGTCATCTTACAAAAACTTCAGGAAAGCTTACCTAGAGAAAACCTCATCACTTGGAAACAAGTTGCTAGTCATATTGAAGAGCATGAGGCGCGTGATGGTTATCATGTGATGCAGGAATATATTCGACTTAAAATCAGAGATCTCTAACTTCTGCGCTCAGTACTGAAAACTTCACTACTTACTCTTAATGCATCGCCAGTATTTTACGAGGAACTAATACACTAAATTTACAGTCATATAATAATGAGAATATTATGCCTTAAAATTATACCCATAATTTTAATATGCTTTTACTCAATGCAAGTCATTGCAGGCAAAAAAGATCGATACGAGTACGAAGATTGTCTACTTGAACACCTAGACCACGCTAAATTGGATGTAGCAAGTCGCTTTATTGCCGAAGCTTGCGAAGAAAATTATGGCAGTGGTCCCTCTAAGGCAATATTTAGTGATGAACGTAAATACAATGAGTGCTTACTAGATCACATGGTAGGTGTAGAGAGTGTCGATGCGGTTATCAGAATCCGCAGAGCCTGTGAACGTAAGTTTCGCTAAAGCTTTGAAACAGATAAGCGGTATTTTTTAGTAAATTAAGTAATACAATTAATATTGCAATAAGGATATTAAAGAGTATAGTTCGCGTCCGATGAAAAATATTATCCAACAACAAGTGCTTAACTCACCTGATACTAAGGCAGTATTTATGTGTGCATACTATATGCTAAGCCGAAAAGTAACTGAAAAAATGTCAGACAAAGCACATTGTATAGAAATCATAACTGAAATGACTATTAATAAAGTAAGCAAATATAGCTAGTAAACCTTCTACATTAAATGGAAGGTGCGACTCACCTTCCGGAAATAACTAAAACCCCGGTTGTGTGAACATCGGGGTTTTTTATTGCCTAATAATTAATAGAAAACTAGAGATATAGTAATCACAAAGACCATAAATCATAAAACAAGGAGAATTATCATGAACTTAGAAAAAGTATTACAAAACAATGAAGCAGTAAGCTTTATGTTTTTTCTTTCAGGAAAACTATGGTATCGCACTGAGAGTGGTTTTAAATTTCCCGTTCCTATCAAAGGCTCAGGACAATCTATTTTTTTGAATGAAGATCGTGCAAACCGTTTTTATCCATATATCAAAGCACATGCAGAAAAATTAGGCAAAGCTAAAATAGAAAGTGATAAAGCAGCATAATTTTTAATTTCATTATGAAAACATAACTACCAAGGAGAAGTTAATGACTAACAGAAACAAGACATGTAAAGCCATGCCTAAAACGATGGTAAATAAGTTATCCAGGCGTAACCCTATGCATAACCACCCTTTATTAGCTAAAGGCGGTATGCATAGAAAAACAAACAAATCTAAACGTAGTGTTGTGAAGCTTGCTATTAAAAAAGAGTGGCTTCCCCAAAGTATATTTCTTAAAGTATATTTTGGGGAATCTATTCTTAATCTCTAGTTGTGTAATCTATGTAATAATTTGCATATTTATTGAGTCATATAGATGTTAGTTTATGTTTGCAAATATAGTATCTATACGTTAGCCTGCTAACACTTTCTAAACCTGTCTCTATAGATTTACATTACTTTAGCAAGATTCACATACTACATAACAATATTATAATTAAAGCATCGGAATGTTGAAATGAGTAAGTTCTTAATCATAACACTAAGCATAATACTCCTCGCCATCCTAGGCTATTTTTGCATCTATAAACATAGTCCCATCATTCAAAGCGATATAGAAACAAGAACAAATGTTGCACTTGCAGAACAAGACCTGGATCATGTTAATGTTGGCGTAGATGGACGTGACATTATTCTTTCTGGAATAGTGGAAAACCAGACTGTCAAACAACAAGCAGAAGATTATATTAAAAATGTCTATGGAGTTCGTAGCATTGATAATCAACTCACAATTTCTACAACTGAATCAGTAACTAAACACGAAACAAAGCCTGAACCCGAAATCAAACCTGAACCTCAAATAGAGGCAGAAGCAGAAACTGTACCTGTAAAGAAAATAGTTCAGCCACCTAAGCTTGATGCTTTACCAGAATTTACTTGCCAACAAGAATTTGATTTTCTTTTAGATAACCGTCAAATTAATTTTGCAACAAATAGCGCTGATATCGATACCTCTAGTACTAGCTTATTAAGTGACTTAATAGATATAGTGAATCAATGCCCTGATGCCAATATTGAAATTGCGGGTCATACAGATTCTCGCGGTAGTGATGATTTCAATTTACGCTTAAGCCAGGCACGGGCATCTTCTGTTATGAATTATCTAATCAACAATGAAATAGAACCAAATCGTTTAACCGCAGTTGGTTATGGTGAATCTAACCCTATTGCAGATAATGACAGCACTGAAGGATTAGCAAAGAATAGAAGAATAGAATTTAATATAAAGGGGCTTTCAGAATGAGCTATTTAATTACACAACTTTGGATCTGCTTACTCATTGCTGCGGCAATAGGTGCAATATTTGGGTACTGGCTAGCAAAGTCTTCTTGTCGCAAAAATCTAGACGAACTTGATGCAAACTGGCAGCGTAAATTTGATAAGAGCATAAATAATCAAACACAAAATTTATCAGATACCAATGCATCTGCAACCATACCTGCTGCTGCAAGCATAGAAGAGATTGAAGATGTTGCACCTATTGCAGCAGCTGTAAATGATCTATCAAGCTATGACATTGAAGAAGTGGAAGGAATTGGCAAAAGCTATGGAAAAAAGTTACGAGACATGGGAATTTCTACAACCGAACAGCTACTTAATAAATGTTGCAATTTGGATGGGCGTATCATGGTAGCTGAACAAATAGGTATCGAAGATTTTGTGGTCCACAAATGGGCTAGCATGTCTGACTTAATGAGAATTAACGGTATTGAAGGACAATATTCTGAGCTGATGGTATATGCAGGAATAGATTCAGCACAAGATCTTGCCCAGCAAAATGCTGGTACACTACATAACAGCCTGTCTTCTGCCAACGATCAACAAAACCGCGTGAAAACTATACCAGATGAATCTTCATTAGCGCTTATGATTGATCAAGCCAAATCTCTAAATGCAATTATGCAAGACCACTAGTTACCATAGCGTCACACATACATTGAGCAGTACAAATAGCTTATAGGCTTCCGGGTGAACGAATTATTATAATTCACCCCAACTCTTACGCCTACGCCAGGGCACTCGAGTAATAATTAAACCTAACACCAAGCTTCCAATAGCGATAATTGCCCCAGTAATAAACCACTGACGATCTTTATAGATAGATTTAAACTCATGATTTTCTTGTTTGATATTTACAACCTGAGCACGCTCATCTTCAATAATTTTTTTTAGCTTCTGATTTTCTTTTTGAAGTTCTAAAGGACGCTTTGCCGCATTTTTTACCTGGGAGAGTTCCGTTGATAACTTGGCTGTGCGCTCCTTTACCTGGTTATCAAAATTAGCTTTGAGCTCATCATATTCAATCCTTAAAGCTTCAAGCTGTTGTCGTCCTGCTGGCTCAGAGATCAAGTAACTCTCTAGCATCCAACCTACTTTATTATCCTGCGTAGAAACCTTAACGTAACCTTCATCTCGATTGGTCTTTAACACTTTTACCCGTGTGCCACTTTTTAACTGGGCAACTATTTCACTACTTAGGCTCATATTACGATGCAGTGTGATCTCTAACTCGTCTGTAACATAACGATCGCCTTCTGCTGATAAAGCAATACCACTTATACAAAGCAGCATTGATATCGCTATTAATTTAAATCTACCATCTAACATTGCGTAAATTTTTAATCGAGTTTTATTATTATAAGATTAAGACTTTTCTGCGAGAACTTTCACTGGTACACGCTTTACTTGATAGCCATCTTTTTCCATTAAGGCCAGCACGCCCTGATCACCATACAAGTGCAAAGCACCTACTGCAATAAATGTTTTCTTTTCCCGCATGGGTTTACGCATATAATGTTCCATAACAACATTTCTATTTTTAACTACATGCTTAAGATAGGTTTCACGATAGCGCTCATATTCAGGCTTATTAGGTATAAAACTAGTGCTAATTTCATACATCTTGGTTAAATCTTCTTCCAGATATGCTTGTAGCATTTTATCTATTGTATTCCGCATTTCTTTATAACTATTAACCGTAAACTCAAGCAATTTTATTTGCACATCTTCCGGCATGGCATAAAAAGTTACCAAGAATTCCTCTATGCTCTCCACTTGGTAAAGATCTTTTCTTTGAGCTGCAGCTCGGTCGAGTAATTCATAATCCAGAATTAAGTCTTCTGTATTTTCAGCTCTAACTGCAAAACTACGCATCGCTGCCCATGGCTTTAAATGCATAATAGTTTCTTTGTTTAAACCCACTTCAAGCAATACTGACTCAACTCTTGCATACAATTCTTTGCCAACCAACATCTCCAGTGTCTGGCCTTTTGGCAATGTCATATCGCCTTTAATCATTTGCCCACCATTATAAGGATTCCAATAATGATCACTTGGAAACGACTCCATTGCAAAACTTGTCATATCATCGAATTTACCAATAATACTCTCACGCACTTCATTAACACGTTTATCATTCATATGAATTGTGCCGAATATATATCCAACAAATTCTTTGTCTTTTTCAATTTCCCACAAAACCCCTTTAGTAAAACGACCAGACTCTTTTATTGGTTTTTGTAATTCTTTCTCCATTTTTAATAATTCTTCATCACTTAGCTCACCAATCGCTTCAACTACAGGAGTATGAACTTTTTGTGAAGAGGCATTACTCATGGGTATTCCAGCTAGCATGGTTACTATTGTAATCAAAACAAACATAATTGATGTTTTATATGAATTTATTAGATACATAAATGTTTGACTCCGGTAAATTTAAAAACAACTAAATATTTTACTATGGCAATTAGAATACAATTCCCATCATCACACGCATAAAAAAAGCTGCTAAAGGACTTCCTGCAGCAGCTTTATAAATAGTAAACCAATTTTAAATACCAATTAACTCTAAGAATATTTCCTAAGTGTTTTTGGTACTTTGCTGTAATCTACAGAAATAGCTTCATGCGGACAGGCTTCAACACAAGCAAAACACCGTATACATTCATTCTCATCAATGAATAGCGAGTTATAGTACAAACCTGATGTTTTTGCAGGCTGCACGCGTTCGAAGCTTGCAATCTTGCCATCGCCATCTGTTTTGAAATTGGTAGCTTCAACCAAACAATTTGGTGTGGGTTTAACCATCAAACATTCATCACATAATACGCATTTTGTATTATCAACAACGGGTGCTGGTGAACGAGCATCTTCGAACTTATCAAAATAGATATTGGTATCTGCCAAACCTGCTTCCAATAGCGCCTCAACACCCAAATCAATCATAATAGGCGGCCCACAAAAGAATGCTTTCATATCGTCAACCGATACCACACCTTTATTTAAATACTCATTCTTAAAATGCTCGGTTACAAATCCGCGCGCGCCATCCCAATCACTGTCTTCTGCTTCTTCCGATAAAACAGGCACAAACTTAAATGAGTTACTTTTATTCCATTTTCGCTCAATCTCTTTCATCTCTTCATGCAGATATAAATCAGCTTGAGTTCTTGCTCCATAGAAAAAGTAACAGTCCCTTGCAAGTTGTGAATTACATGCTTGTTCTACAATGGCATTGATAGCACTCATACCGCTGCCACCGGCTATGCAAACCATCGTTTTATTGCTCGCATCTATTCCAAACTTGCCAAGCGGACCAGAAATCTTTACATGCTCACCCTCGCGGTCTCCGCCTGCTATCCAGCTGGAAAGTTTGCCACCATGAACAAGTCGAATAAAGAATGAATATTCATTTTTATTCTCATTTTCAGGCGCACGTGCAAATGAATATGAACGCGGCTTCCTGCATCCAGGCACTGTAATGGTTGCATATTGCCCAGCTTTAAAGACAATTTGCTTGGCATCTTCATTACATCGAATGACCACTTTATAAGTATCGTAGGTTAAATTTTCTACGCTACTTATAACACCTTGATTAACCGTAACTCGTTTGGTTTGAATATCACGATTTGGTTCAGGTAACGTCCGCATGAAATTATCTAGCGGATCATGAAAGTTTTTTAGTGCCGTTGCCATTTTCTCAACTACTCCTCATTAACTCTTATTGGTCTTAATTCCCTTTTGTGTTTCAGCAACTCAGCTAAAAATACCGGGATGACGCTCTTCCACAAATGCAATAATTTCTTTATCACTTGCTTCTACACCCTGGTTTTGTGGGTCTTCACGCCATTTTTTAATATAGCCTTCTTTACCACCCCACTCCTGAAGCAAAGCCGTTCTTCGCATCTCATCACTGGCTTTTTCTATTTCGCATAGCACTGAATAGAAAGTTGGGCTGGTACCAAAATCTGTAAGCATTTCAGAATTTAAAGCGTTCACATTCACACCACCCGGTGTGTTACTGCCTTTAAATTGTTTTTGGGTAGAACAAATTCCATCCACATGACCCTCAACAATTACCAGGTAAGCGAATGTTTCACCTCGGTCATTATATAAGCGACACAAATCGCCATCTTCTAAACCACGCGATTTAGCTTCTTTAGGATTTAATTCCACAGTAGGTCTGGACATCATGGCCTGTAAGCGTGGAACCGATTGGAAAGAGTCTCCAATAAAGTAGTGTGAAGCACTACTTAAAATTTGCAATGGGTACTCTTTACGCCTTGGATCTTCCTGACCTTCAATCTCAGGTACATACGAAGGTAATGGGTCAATTCCCTCTTCTTTTAATGCCTCGCACCAAATATCAATTTTACCGGAAGGTGTTGGCCAACCGTTTTTCATGAAGTTTCTACTCTCAGTAGCAGTATTGGCACGAACAAAACCTTTGTTTTCAAAATCTTCGTACTTGATGCCTTCCATTAATAGATTAGATTCCCCTCCATCACACAAAACATCACGAATAATTTCTTCATCTGTTTGTGTAAAGGCATTGTCATCGCCTTCAA
>CAZFEP010000003.1:0-1885 GCA_964517365.1 uncultured Thiotrichales bacterium
ATTAAGGATCTATAAATGGCGGAGACCATGATATTAGTGCCCGGTCGTTCGCAAAGTCAGGGTACTTCGTTAAATGAAGGAAAACTCCAAGACGAATACAAAAAAGTAACGTCAACGGCGGAGCTGAATGAAAAAGATATGCGTCGGTTGAAGCTTAAGGAAGGCGATAAAATCAAGCTCAAGTCAGATGTGGGGCAGACAGTGGTTACATGTAAGAGTAAAAAAGAAGCAGATTTGCCTTCAGGAATGATATTTATTCCATACGGTCCACCTTCAAGTGAACTGATGGCATCGGATACCGCTGGAACGGGCATGCCCTTGTCGAAACATATGGAAGTTAAAGTAACAAAAGTTAAATAGTTAATAAACTTTATGGATTTTTTATGGCTGAAGTAACTCAAAAAGAAAGTAAAAAACCTGCAGTAAAAAAACGAGTAGATCCAAATGCGGGTAAGAATGTAAAAATTGTAAAGGATGCGACTTGTACTTTTTGTGGTTGCGTATGTGATGACATGGAGCTAACCGTTGACTTGGACGAGCATCGTATTATTAAAGCTAAAAAAGCATGTGTGTTAGGGCGTGCATGGTTTTATGAACATAAGGTAGATACACGGCCAGGTGTTCTGATTGATGGTAAAGAAGCCACTTTCAAAGAAGGTGTAGAAGCGGCTGCAAATATTTTAATTAATGCTAAGTTTCCCACGACCTATGGCATGAGCGATTCTACCTGTGAGTCTCAACGTGTAACAGTAGAAATCATGGATACTATCAATGGCAATATTGATACCACAACGTCTGTTTGTCACGGCCCGTCTGGAATGGCGTTTCAAGGTGTAGGGGAAAGCACAGCAACCTTAGGTGAAGTTAAAAATCGTGCTGATCTTGTCATCTATTGGGGTGGCAACCCGGCAGAGTCACATCCACGACATTTCACTCGATATGCGGTAACGCCAAAAGGAATGTACATTCCTAATGGCAAGAAGGATCGTACAGTAGTGTTAGTAGATGTTAGAAGAACACCTAGTACACCCGTTGCTGATATTTTTATGCAGGTTAAACCAGGTAAAGATTTTGAAGTGCTGTGGGCGTTGCGCGCGTTAGTGAAAGGAAAGAATATCTCTGGAGATATTGAGAAAGAAACAGGTGTGTCGCGTGAAATGCTTGATGATTTAGTCGAGCGAATGAAGAGCTGTCAATATGGCGTACTATTTTTTGGTATGGGCTTAACTATGACGAGGGGTCGTCATTTTAATTCGGGTGCCTTACTATCACTTGCTGCAGACTTAAATGAATTCACACATTTTGTGGCTAAGCCTGTAAGAGGTCATGGTAATGTAACGGGAGCTGATAATGTCGTGTCATGGCAGACCGGTTATCCGTTTGGTGTAAACTTCAACAGAGGCTACCCTCGATTCAACCCGGGTGAGTTCACCACTACGGATGTTCTCTCACGTGGTGAAGCAGACGCTGCAATGATTATTGCATCGGACCCTGCTTCTAATTTTCCAAAGGCTGCAATCGAACATCTTAAAAAAATCCCGATTATTTCTTTAGATACTAAAGATACGATAACTAGCAGTATTGCTAAAGTTCGGTTTGCGGTATCTACCTATGGAATTAATACAGGTGGAACCGTTTATAGAATGGATGATGTTCCCATTACATTACGCCCTGCATTTGAGTCAAGTTATCCGGGTGATCAAGAGGTGCTGGAAGCGATACGCAATCGTGTGAAAGGATTACTGAGTGGGAAGAAAGCACGTGTTGCTGCTTAAAGAAAAAAGAGTTTTGTTTATATGGATGTTTTTATAAATAAATATAAATAAGAGAAATTTAAATTTCTACATAAAAAATAAAACATGTCATCTGAATTAAAAATTGTAAA
>CAZFEP010000003.1:1985-4444 GCA_964517365.1 uncultured Thiotrichales bacterium
AAGACAGCTCACACACGCTCTGGTACAGGCGGAGTAGTGCCTTCTACATTTGCTACAGGATATCGCTATGCCACCATGGGGTATACCACTGCGATGGAAGCCGCTGTTCCTCCCATTACAGCAAGACATACATTAGAAGAATTAGATGACACGCCAATAATTGATAAAGGTTTTTATGTCTTATTAGGTAACAATGCATTTTTGCTAAAGTTGTTGAAGGAAGGACGTAAGCAAGAGTTTAAAGAAGCGATTGCATGGTGGATCGATTCCGTTCATGCCTATACGCTAAAATTAGTTAATGTGGGAGCGGACGAACTTTGGAAAGGTCGTAAAAACGCCAATATAACGAATGTAAACGATAATATCGATCATTATGATATTACGCCTACTCATGTAATTGAAAGCTTCATAGAAGCTGCGCATGAGTTGGGTTTGCCACATCCTCCTCATGTGCATTGTAATAATTTGGGGCATAGCGGAAATATAAGCACGACTTTAGACACCATGAAAGCAGCACAAGGTCGTCGCGTGCACATGGCACATATTCAATTTCATAGTTTTGGTGGTGAAATTAATAAAGATGCAGTGTCTGGCGTGCGCTCAATAATTGATTATGTGAATGAAAATGAAAATATTACAACCGATGTTGGGCAAGTCATGTTTGGTAAAGCTACTGCAATGACTGCAGATGCACCATTAGCCTGGATGTTGCGTAATGTTAAAATGAACAAGTGGATTAATGCAGACACGGAATGTGAAAGTGGTTGCGGAATTATCCCATTCACCTATCAAGACCATATCTATACTCATGCATTGCAATGGGCAATGGGCTTGGAGTTATTCTTGCATTCAAAAGATCCTTGGAGAGTACTGTTGTCAACAGACCATCCTAACGGTGGTTCATTTATGAGTTATCCCAAACTCATAAAGTTGCTGATGGATAGTGGGTATCGCAAAGAAGCATTGACCTATGTAAATCAGAAAGCCATAAATCAAACAAGTTTGCGTGAATTGGATCGTGAATATACGTTAAGTGAAATAGCGATCATTACGCGTGCTGGGCCTGCGCGTGCTTTGGGTTTAAAGAACAAGGGGCATTTAGGTGTTGGTGCAGATGCTGATATCACCATCTATACCGAAGAGGATGATAAAGAGGCCATGTTTAATGCACCACGTTATGTAATTAAAGATGGTGTAACAGTTATTAAGGATCATGAGTTTGCAACTGATCACAAAGGAAAATTGTTGCATACCAAACCTGGATATAATGCTGATATCTCACAAGAAATTGAACCGTTCTTCGAAGATTACTACTCTGTTAAATTTAATAATTATGCAATCGATGATGATTATTTGCATCATCACGAAGTGGTTCCCACTCATCCAAAATCTTAAATGAGTAATTATAAGATTGGATGACATGGTGAAGTTATATGAAAATATATAATACTGAGATCAAGGATACTTTTGCAGAAGCATTTCAGATGTGTGGCGCACGTGTAATTATTACTGCTGATACTAAGCAGTGGGCACGCGCTGCGGCTGCATCGATGACCGGGTTTGCTACATCTGTTATTCGTTGCAAGTTAGAGGCAGCAGTAGAAAGTGAAATCTTGGAAAAAGACACACCTGATGGACGACCTGGAATCAGTGTATTGCTCTTTACAATGAGTAGCAAAACCATCGCAGGACAGTTAATTGATCGAATTGGCCAATGCGTGATGACTTGCCCTACAACTGCTTGCTTTAATGGTCTGGAATCAGATAAAACAGTCGTTGTCGGTGGCAAGTTACGTTACTTTGGCGATGGTTATCAAATTAGTAAAGTCATCGACGGCCGAAGGTTATGGCGTATTCCCGTAATGGAAGGGGAGTTTTTAATTGATGATCGTTTCGGAATTCAATCTGCGGTAGGGGGCGGTAACTTAATTATATTTGGTGCAAACAAAAAAGTGGGTTTAAAAGCATCCATGGCAGCTGCTCAAGCGATGCAAGAAGTTGCGGGAGTGTTTTTGCCATTCCCTCAAGGCTTGGTACGTTCAGGAAGTAAAATTGGAGCTAAATATAAAAAGCTAATTGCCTCAACAAACGATGCATATTGCCCAACGTTAAGATCAATTTCTAAAAAGACAGAAATTCCTGAAAATGTAGAAGCAGTGTATGAAATTGTTGTAGATGGCTTGAATGAAGAAGCCATTAAAGAAGCTATGAGGCGCGGGATGTTTGCAGCAGCGGATAAAGGTGCTTTGCACATAACAGCAGGAAACTATGGTGGCAAGCTCGGTAAATATCATTTCCATCTGCATGATATTGCAAATGAATAACCAATAGAATATAGCTAGTTATACGAATTAAGAACCTGTAAGAATGCATTTATGTCTACAACACATTTAAAATTACATACTGCACCTGAAGTGCCGCTTGAAGCAGAAGTGGTTTGCCCTTCGGTATTTTCAAGC
>CAZFEP010000003.1:4544-16898 GCA_964517365.1 uncultured Thiotrichales bacterium
GGCCATATGGTGGGAAGTGCTTATAGAGGTCAATCTACAGGCATAACTGGTGGCGAAATATTTATTTATGGAAATGCCAAGAACGAAATTGGTAGCGCTATGCGAAGAGGGTTAATTGCCGTAGGCGGAAATGCAGGTGATTTTACAGGTGTAAATATGCTTGCAGGCAGCATAATTATTTTGGGTGAATTAGGAATACGAACGGGTGCAGGCATGAAACGAGGTAGTATTGTGTCTTTTCAAGATGCGCCAATGCTGCCTAGTTTTGAATATTCATGTACGTATAATCCGTTGTTTCTGCGATTATATCTCACGAGATTGCGTGTGAATGGATTTAAAAGAAAAATCCAGGATCAACATTTAACCGGCAGATACAAACGTTATAGTGGGGATGGAATTGAACAAAATCGTGGTGAAGTATTATTGTTTGCACGCTAATACATTTATCATATGACATTAATCATGACTGCCAAATAAAAGGATTAATTTAATCTCATTGGGTTAGTTACAAAGGAGACTCAACATGACCACAGTAGTTACTGAGAATTGTAAAGGCTGCAAATTTACGGATTGTGTATCGGTATGCCCCGTTGCATGCTTCCATTTTGACGATGAAATGCTATACATCGATCCAGAGGTTTGTATCGATTGCAGTGCATGTATACCAGAATGCCCGGTTGAAGCAATTTATGAAGAAGACGATATTCCAGAAGGTCAAGAAGGGTGGATCGAAATCAATGCTGAAAAATCAGTAGACCTGCCGCTTATTGAGGAGCCTATGGAGCCCCTTCCAGGAGCAGAAGAACGTAAAACAGAGTTAGGGTTTTAAGCTTGATTTTAAGCATCAGCTTATTAAAAAACGCACAACATTAAGTTGTGCGTTTTTGTTTGTGTCTGGTGTTATTTAGTGAATATTGAATATTTATAAAAAAAGTTGAAAAAAGATGTAGTAAGAAATCATCAATACTAAATTGTAATTAAGGGGAGGCCGTTGTATGAGTATAGGTGCTAAGCAAAATCCATTGCGCGTTGCGATTGTTGGTAGTGGCCCTAGCGGTTTCTATGCCTCCGAAGCATTGCTTAAGTCTGATTTCGAAGTAGAGGTTGACCTAATCGAACGACTTCCTTCTCCATTCGGTTTAGTGAGAAGTGGGGTAGCACCTGATCACCCAAAGCTAAAACAAGCCATTGAAGTTTATAAAAAGATTGCACAGCATACGGCTTTTAACTTTTTCGGTAATGTAACGGTAGGCAAAGATATTAAAGCTGCTCAGTTACATGAAAATTATCATGCGGTAATCTATACATGTGGTGCAGAAACTGATCGTAAGCTAGGTATTCCGGGTGAAGAATTAAAAGGTAGCTATACCGCAACAGAATTTGTTGGCTGGTATAATGGCCACCCAGACTACCGTGATAGTACATTTGATCTTTCACATGAAACGGCAGTAGTCATTGGTCAGGGTAATGTCGCAGCAGATGTTTCCAGAATATTGGCTAAATCAGTAGATGAGCTAAAACATACCGACATCGCTGAACATGCATTAGAGGCATTAGCAGAAAGCAAGATTAAGACGATCTATGTAGTGGGTAGGCGTGGACCTGCACAAGCTAAGTTTGCATCTAAAGAACTTAAAGAATTTTTAGAGATAGAAAATTGTCGCCCATATATTGACCCTAAAGAATTAGAATTAAATAGTGTAAGCCAGGAAGAATTAGATGCAAAAGAAGGACGTGGAAATAAAAAAAATGTCGAGATATTTCAAAAGTTCGTTGAATTTGAAGACACCAATAAATCCCGTACATGCATATCTACTTTTTTGAAAAGCCCTGTCCGTTTAGAAGAGAGTGTTAGCAATAGTGGGTGCTTAGGTAAGGTTGTATTGGAAATTAATGAATTATCTGGTGAACCTTTTAAGCAGATCGCAAAAGGTACAGGTAAAACGATAGAAATTGATTGCGGAATTTTATTTCGAAGTATTGGATACAATGGTGTACCAATAGAAGGTGTGCCATTTTATGATCGTTGGGGCACTATTCCAAATGAAGAAGGACGAATTTTGACAGAACAAGGCGGTAACATTGTGACAGGATTATATACTGCTGGTTGGATTAAGCGCGGCCCATCCGGAATCATCGGCACAAACCGGGCATGTGCGGTGGAATCAGTAGAAATGCTATTGCAAGATATTAATAAATTTCCTGGTGATAAAGCGGGTCGGGTGGCGATGCGCAAAATACTTGACGAAAATAATGCAAGTTATATTAATTACCCACAGTGGGAGAAAATTGACGCTGCAGAAGTCACAGCAGGAGAGCCTAAAGGTAAGCCCAGAGAAAAATTAACCCGCAGAGATGAGATGCTTGCAATCGCTAATGGGTAATTTAGCTAGAGCAATTTATTTGGTTTGACCACTAAGGTGTTGGTTAATACCAATTATTGACTTAATCTCACTAAAGTCATTGTTTGTCTAGCCATTACGCTGTATTTTCGATCGTCTTATACAATTCATCTTATACAGTTCAAAAGTTTAGCTGGAATAAATGAATCACAATGGAGTTATCTATCATGCGAATGCCTAGACTAAAGTTTTTTCTTGTCAATCATGGCAGTTTCAATATTGCCAGCCCATGCAGACGGTGTTTCTGGTTCGGCTGGTGGTGCAAATTCAACCGGCGCGGATAGTCAACTAGAAACCTGTGCGGAACCATTAGGTACATTAGCAGTACATGAAGATCAGCGTGCAGATTGGTGGCATCGCTATTATCGTCGATACCCAACTTAGGTAGCACAACTCCGCTGTTACGTTTAATGGTGCAGCAATCAAATTGCTTTGTTGTGGTCGAACGAAGCAAGGCCATGAAAGAGGTTATGGGTGAGCGCAAGTTGGAAGCTGCGGGAGAAACGCGTGAAGGCAGCAACTTTGGTAAAGGTCAAATGGTCGCTGCAGATTTTACAATGAGCCCTGAAATTCAAGTTTCAGAAGAAACAGGTGGTGCAAAAGGTAAATTATTTGGCAAGCTTGGAGGTGCCGGTGATTTACTTGATAGTGTTGCAGGTAAACTTAAACGAGATGAAGCCTCTACAACTTTATTGCTAATAGATAATCGTTCAAGTGTACAAATTGCTGCTGCACAAGGTACTGCGAAAAAATTCAGTTTTGGTGCAGGATTGGGGATTTTTGGCAGTCAAGGTGGCGGTATTGCAAGTGCATTTACTAAAACGCCAGAAGGGAAAGTGATCGCAGCCGCGTTTGCAAACTCATACAATAATTTGGTCCAAGCTTTACGTAATTATAAAGTTCAAAACGTTGAAGGTGGGCTTGGGAAAGGTGGTAAACTAGGGGTGGGCGAATAACCTTTCACACAAACCATATGGTTTAAGTAAAGGCAGTCTTCGGACTGCCTTTTTTATTGCCTAGGAATAATGATAAGTAGAAATAAAGATAAATAAGTAATAACACGAATCAGAAAAATGTCATCAGCCATTAAGCCAGACTCTGTAAGTTTATTCGAAGCGATGAAATGGTGGCTAAAGCTGGGTTTTATCAGTTTTGGCGGGCCAGCAGGGCAAATTAGTATGATGCATCAAGAATTGGTGGAGCGAAGGCGTTGGATATCTGAAAACCGATTTCTGCATGCCTTGAATTACACCATGCTGTTGCCGGGCCCGGAAGCGCAGCAGCTTGCTACGTATATTGGTTGGTTATTACATGGTGTAAAGGGTGGTTTAATTGCAGGTATCTTGTTCGTATTGCCATCTTTGTTTATTCTGATCGCGCTGACCTGGATTTATTTAGAATATGGTAATACACAAATTGTTGCAGGTGTATTGTATGGAGTTAAGCCTGCAGTAACTGCCATAGTATTATTCGCAGCATATCGAATTGGTTCGCGTGCGCTTAAAAATAATGTATTGCGCGCCATGGCAGTGCTTGCGTTCATTGCCATCTTTTTCTTCAAAATCCCGTTCCCCATAATTGTATTAGCAGCAGGAATCTTGGGTTTTATTGGTTCTAAATTAACACCACAATATTTCAGTGGCAGTTTGCATTCAAGCGAAGCGCATGACTCCTATGGTTCTGCATTAATAGATGATGATACGCCTGCGCCATGCCATATAAAATTTAGCTGGGCGCGGTTCATTTCATTTATAGCAGCAGGTTTAACGATAGGAATAAGTGCAATGGCACTGCTGTTATTTAAATATGGTTGGGAGCATACGCTTACACAAATGGGTGTGTTCTTTACTAAAGCGGCACTCGTTACTTTTGGTGGAGCCTACGCAGTGCTGCCTTATGTGTATCAAGGGGGTGTAGATCAATTTGGTTGGTTATCCGGTACACAAATGATCGATGGATTGGCGTTGGGTGAAACTACACCTGGGCCACTGATTATGGTGGTGACCTTTGTAGGTTTTGTCGGGGGGTGGACTAAGGAAATTTTTGGTCCAGAAATGTTACCACTAGCGGGCATTGCTGCAGCTTGTGTTGCCACTTTCTTTACTTTTCTACCTTCTTTTTTATTTATCTTTATCGGTGGACCAGCGATTGAAGCTACAAGAGAAGACTTACATTTTACAGCACCCTTGTTAGGCATTACTGCAGCTGTAGTAGGTGTGATTATAAATTTGGCTATTTTCTTTGCATTCCACGTACTATGGCCAAGCGGTTTTAATGGCATAGAAGAAATGATGGGTAAAATAGATTGGGTGTCATTAATAATTGGTATCCTTGCATTTGTTGCACTATTTAAATTTAAAGTTGACATTGTTAAAGTAATTTTAGTTTGTGCATTCTTTGGATGGTTGTATTCATTTGTAATGTAATACCAACATATTGTAAGTACGGAAAAAAATATGAAATATATACTAATTCTATTTGTAGCTATATTTAGTGTATCCTGCTTTGATAAGTCTGATGATGCTGGAAATTCAAGTGTAATTTCAGATTCGATTGATGTAAATCACACTGAAGAGGAAGTATTTTCGGAAAATAATTCTAATAATGAAGCGTCTAAAAGTATACCTGAGCTTTCAGACTATCCGCGTGAATGCCCTGTAGCTTGGGGTGTTGTTAAGGGTACAACTCAAGCAAAAGTAGAAAATTTCATACAGAATTATTTTCATGTCCCAGAAAATCCAACACCAATGTATTCTGAGATTAATCATTATGCACAAGATGATGGTTCTACTTTATTAAAAGCAGGCACGTATAAAATGCAAGATAATATTGTTGATCAAGAAATGTTGGCTATATTTGTTTCAGGGAAAATGACTCAATGTGGGGTTCGTCTACGTTGTGCTAGTAACCCTAATAAATGGGTTGAGAGTTGTGACTAGAATTATTTTGAAGTATTAGTTAATTTAGAACACTAACAAAGCAAAGAAAAGTCAAAGGAAAGAAAAGTTCTTTGATCTCATATTTTTAAATATTGGAAAATTTATAATGAATACTATTGAAGCTATTTACAACCGCCGTTCTGTTAAGCATTTTGATGCTGGGCACCAATTAACTAAAGAAGAAGAACATAAACTGCTTGAGGCTACCATTCAGGCGCCTACCAGTTTTAATATTCAACATTGGCGATTTGTTATTTTACGTGACCCTCGATTACGCTCTAAAATTCGTACCGAGTTAGGAAATGATCAAGCGCAAATAACCGATGCGTCCTTGTTGGTTCTTTTTACTGCGGATGTTAAAGCTTGGCATAAAGAACCAGAGCGTTACTGGAAGAATGCACCGAAAGAGGTTGCAGAGTTGTTGGTGAATTGGATGGGACCGTTTCATGAAGGCAACGATGCCTTGCAACGTGATGAAGCGCAGCGATCTATTGGTATGGCCATGCAAACCCTAATGCTGGCTGCACAAGAAATGGGGTATGAGTCATGTCCAATGATAGGTTTTGACTTAGAAAAGGTTGCTGAATTGATCAAACTTCCTGATGACTATGTGATGGGCCCGATGGTTGCAATTGGCAAAGGCACTGAAAAGCCATGGCCAAAACCAGGTCAGTTAGCAATATCAGAATTAGTGGTTGAAGATTCGTTCTAGTAATTAGGTAGCCATGTTTCTCGGTAGTTTTTTATTATTTTGGTGATTCGTATGATGAATGATGCTAAAGAAATAAAGTTACAAAAGAACTGATGAATATTGGTCCTGTGATGGCTAAAAAGTTAGTCAATATTGGTATTGATAGCCCGGCAAAATTACGCAAGATGGGCGCTAAAAAAGCATTTTTAAAACTATATGAAAAAGGACAGTTTTGTAGCAAGTATCATGCTGCGTATTTGTATGCATTAGAAGGAGCGATTCAAAACTGTGATTGGCGTGTGATTCCAGAGAAATTAAAGAAGGAATATAAAGAATATACGCAGCAGTTGCGCAATAGTGGTCGTTGAATTCGTTTTATTAAGGTAATTAGTATATGTGTGGTCGTTTTTCTTTAGATTCTGTTCCAAGGTCTATTGTTGAGGCGTTGATTGATGCTGAAATTGCGTTTACGCCACGTGAACAGGTATTCCCTACAAATGAGGTAGCGGTTGCGATTCGAACTGATAATGGCAATGAGTTTGCACAAATGAAGTGGGGGTGGGAGCGATCATTTGCTAAACAACCGCTTATTAATACGCGAAGTGCAGAAGCGTGGGAGAAAAAGACTTGGAGTATGGCGATGCATAAAAATCGCTGCATTATTCCTGTGAGTTCATTTTTTGAATGGGATCAAAATCAGGCAAAAGGTAAGCGAGACCGCTATAAAATTAGTCCCGCCAAAGCAGATGGCTTTGCTTTTGGTGGTTTGTATGAAATTAACCATGAAACGGGTGAAATGTTTATGTCTATTTTGACGACAGCACCCAATAAAAAAATGGCAGACATACATCACAGAATGCCTGTGATACTTGAGCAAGATGACTTTACTGCTTGGTTTGATTCAGAAGATCGTGAAGAGGTTGCGCAGATGATGCTACCTGCGAAAGATGCTGGGATTGATGTAAGATTAGATGCATGACTTATGAGTATGATCCCAAAACTTTTGACCTGCGACAGCGGCTGCAAGCCTCTGAGGAAAGAGTGGGAACCTATCAAGGTCTTTATTCTGCAAGCTTAAATACAATACGTAAGCTTGAATCACGCGTGGGTAGATTAAAGTTTGCTCAGCGCAGAGCACACCTGCCATTTAAAGGTTTTATTGAATAGCGAATACTTGATTTTAGGCAATACGTTAAGTGGTAATCATTGATTACGAATGCGTCATGCTTTTGTCGTTTTGCTTTCAATATCAAGGTTACAATGATAACTATTCAAGTTATTTCTAACCTGTCAAAGTACTATCAATGATTTTGAGTATGAATAGTCAGATATAACCATTTAATACGCCGTTACGCTTTATAATAATAGTGGGGTATGCGATTAACGGTTCGGTTCAGCATGTGGTTTGTATATAAATGCTTTGTTGATTCCGTATAGTATCTATCTTCCTTTGGAATACTATCCGAATGTGATTATTTTACTAACTATATAGTGAGATTATGAAAATAATAGTTTTAATTTTGTTATTTCTGATGGGCACGGCTAATGCAGAAAAATTTGAACTCGAACTGCATCTAACTTCACATCATTTCGATGATGATGGTTTTGAAGAAGATAATTATGGTTTGGGTTTGTCATATTTTTTCAAAGAGCGTTGGTCTGCTACGGGCGGTATTTTTAATAACTCGTATGACGATACCTCTATTTATGCAGGTGTGGCATATACTTATGATCTATGTGTTTCTGATACGTTTTCCTGCACGGTAGGTGCGCTTGGTGGATTAGTTACGGGTTATGCAGATAATATTGATAATGCTGGTGACCTTTATCCCATCATTCTTCCAGAATTCAAAATTGGCTACCAACAATATTTTCTAAAATCACGCTTCATTCCAGATTTAGGCGAAAACGCTAGTTCTGTTCTTACTTTGTCGGTGGGCCGTAAGTTTTAAATTCTTTAATTACCTATTTTCTGACTGCCAAGAGATTAATTGTAATTAACAAGAATTGATGATTTGTGAAGTTAGGTAAATTAAAGAAAAATGTGTAATAAAATTCTCAATAATCGAGTCTATTTATGCATGTAATTAAATTAACTAGGATAAAAAACATGCGCAAACTAATATTTCTACTTATTCCTTTATTGTTCATAGCTTTGCCGCTTGCCTCATACGGTGAAGAAGATTCAACTATTTCAAAACCTGCCGTATATGGTGTGATGTTTTATGCAGATTGGTGTGGTAGTTGTAAGGCATTAGACCCTAAAGTTTCTGAAGCTAGAAAAAATGCCGAGCTCGATACACAAGATGTTTTATTTGTAACATTGGACTTAACAGATGATGTGACTAAATATCAATCGGCTTTGATGGCGACTTCATTAGGTATTAATGATGTATATGAAAGTAATGCCGGTAAGACAGGATTTATGCTTCTACTTGATGCTGAGAGTGGAGAGAAGATATCTCTATTAACGAATAAATTAGAGGTTTCTGAGATAGCTACTCGTATTCAAGAGGCTATAAAGAGTGTTAAATCTTAAATAAAAGCTTAATGTTGCTAGTGGTGCGTTGGAATATGCACTGCTAGCACTCATCAGTTGCGAAGGTTAAAGAGCTAAGGAAAAATTTACCAGTACAGATTTAATATCTAGTCGCTCAAAAACTGAGCATTAAAGTGTGATGTGATTAGCATAAGGTAACTTGCAGAAGTAAGACCATAATTTATTTATTGTATTTTCAATAAATATCAAAAATAAGCTTAATAAAGACGATTGTGTTTAATTGCTTTGTTAAAGCCCCAAGTAGTGATGCCATAAAGTACTGCAAATGACGATATTTAGCTTTGTCTTGTATATCTAATGGCGTTAGTTAAGGCGCTTAATTGTTTTAACAACAAGGATTTACCCTGCAAGGAATGCCAGGTGATTTCAAGGATGACTCTTATCTAAGGGTGGGTTGACGGATACATCCTAATTTATAAACGTTAGGATATATGGGTTATAAGATATCTAAACAATCATTGATTCAAGAATTAGGGTTAATGCATGTGAAGTGGTGGGCATTACTTCAATCCACGAGCAATCTAGGTAAATAAAGCGTAAACTAGTTGTTTGTTGTTATATCGTTTCTATCGAGTCTGCCGGTATTTTGCTTTCAACATATTGATCGGTTACTAAGCTCTTTGAGGCGCTTTAAATACACTCTAAACACATCAATCAAATACCCAACTATGACAGATGAAATACCGGTAGCGCGTAAATTATACGAGATCAAATCAATTTTGAAGACGGATCCTCCTTTTGGAGCAGACGGAACAGATTGGTATCGGTATGAAATTGCACATGGTAGTAATTGTATTAACGGTTATACGCAAGGCAGTCTTGAAGAAGTTACTGTAGCCATGGAAGAAAATGTTGTGCAATTGAATGAACGCCAGTTCGGTAAACGTGCAACGGCTAAAAATAATGAAGCTAGCAAAGCCAAGCCAGAATCAACCGCCAGTAAAAAAAATGATGCTAAAGATAGTAATGAGGTTGCTGGCACGAAAGAATAATTTATTGTATTGATGTTGAGTAATTTGCTTATTTCACCTGTAAAGATCTAGTGTTTTTTTGATTTGAATGACATCAATTGAACTCAGTAATGCTCTTAAAGATATAGCAGACCCTGAATATGCAATTCTTTACTCTCAACGTTTCTTCAAGACGGGTAAAGGTGAGTATGCAGAAAGGGATGAGTTTTTAGGTATTCGCGTTCCCGTTCTTAGGAAATACGCAAAACAATTTAATGAGCTCTCGTTAACTGAAACTAGAAAGTTATTAAGATCTTCGTATCATGAAGAGAGATTGTGTGCCTTATTTATTTTAGTGAATAAATATACATCTAGTAATCATGAAAAATCCGTTATATATAAATTATATTTAAATAATACTAAATATATTAACAGTTGGGATTTGGTTGATTCATCAGCTTATAAGATAGTTGGTGCGCATCTTCATAAAAAAAACAAGAGTCCGCTTTATAAGCTTTCCAGGTCAAAAAATATTTGGGAAAGAAGAATCTCTATTATTTCGACGTTATATTTTATTAAAAATCGAGAGTTTGATGATGCATTAGAGATTGCAAAAGTGTTATTAAACGATAAAGAAGAATTAATTCATAAAGCGGTTGGCTGGATGCTAAGAGAAGTTGGAAAACAAAATATCAAGGTAGAAAAGTTATTTTTATTAAAAAATTATAATAAAATGCCACGTATGATGCTGCGATATGCGATTGAAAAATTTCCTGAAACTGAAAGAAAGAAGTATTTGCTGGGAAAAATTTAACTGGGCTATAACTGGGCTATAAGCGTTATGTTA
Source organism: uncultured Thiotrichales bacterium (assembly GCA_964517365.1). Taxonomy (GTDB): domain Bacteria; phylum Pseudomonadota; class Gammaproteobacteria; order UBA4575; family UBA4575; genus JABDMD01. Next base: position 14,934 of record CAZFEP010000003.1, read on the forward strand.
ACGGTGCTGGTTATGCCAACACCGTTACACAGATGTGTCTATTTGCCAAGGAGGCCTTTTGCCAGATTCGCTGCTCCGCTAAGACCACCAATAGAGTCAAGTAGCGAGCCACCGCTACTGCCTTTATCTACCATTTGTGGCACAGCTTCTTGTAAGCCGGATAATACAGTGCCTTCATCTGTGTTTAGCATGGAGGCTAGTTGGCTTAATTTATTGCTATCAACAACCCCTTTAAGTTGATCTGCAGAGATGGGTGCATTATCGCCATCGCCTAACCATGATTTTGCTATATCTCCAAGACCACCAGATTGGAGGCCACTGACTAAACTGCCGATATCTGGGCTATCTCCTTGGCCAAGTAGACCACCCAGAGCTGATTGAACGGCTCCAGCGTCTGCATTGCCACCAATTTTGGATAGTAATAATTGGGTACCAATTTTCATTATATCCATCACATTCTCCTTTGAAGTAAGATGTTTTTAATTATGATTGTGTCTAAAAATAAATAGTATTCAATAAGCTTCAGTTCTATGAGCGTTTTGATGTTTTAGAGCTTGCAAACAACTTAACATAATTACAAGATAAAATTAATTAACTAATGAAACTACAACTATGGATATCAAATCTTTAATTCGTAATATTCCTGATTTTCCCAAGCCTGGAATAGTGTATCGAGATATCACAACACTGTTACAAAACCCTGAAGGTCTAAATTATGTGATTGATCATTTTTGTGATCAGTTTTCTGATCATAAGATTGATTATGTAATTGGAATTGAATCACGTGGTTTTATTTTTGGTGCTCCGATTGCGTATAAGCTTGATGCTGGATTTATACCCGTACGCAAACCTGGAAAATTGCCCGGTGAGATACACGCTATTGAATATGAGCTTGAATATGGTTCGGATCGGTTAGAGATTCATCAAGATGCTATTCAACCTGAAAGTAGAATTTTAATTGTAGATGATTTAATTGCTACGGGCGGGACTGCGGCTGCAACGGCAGAACTGATTAATATATTAGAATGTAAGATAGTAGGGTTTGCTTTTATTATTGAGCTAGTAGCATTAGAGGGTAGATCGAAATTACCAAATGCTCCAGTCCACTCGCTGGTTACATACTAATCCATAGAATTATGATTTTGCGTACTATTATCTTGTTAGAGGTTCTTCTAATACATGATATAACTCACCTATGAGCACTATAATTTCTGTTTCTAATTTATCTAAAGTTTATGAAGGTGGCTTTCAAGCGCTGAATGATATCAGCCTTGATATCAAATCTGGCGAGATACTTGCACTTCTTGGCCCAAACGGTGCAGGTAAGACTACTTTAATTTCTGTCATTTGTGGAATTGTTAATGCCAGTGGTGGTTCGGTAACTGTAAACGGGCATGACATCATTGATGATTACCGGATTACTCGAAGTCAAATAGGGCTGGTTCCACAAGAACTAACACTTAGTATGTTTGTAAGTGTTTGGGACACTATTAGTTTTAGTCGCGGTCTTTTTGGTAAAAAACCGGACCCTGTGTTTCTTGAACAATTGTTAAAAGACTTATCGCTTTGGGATAAAAAAGATAATGACATTTTAACATTGTCTGGCGGTATGAAGCGACGTGTACTCATTGCAAAAGCGTTGTCGCATGAGCCTTCTATATTGTTCTTAGACGAACCTACAGCAGGTGTAGATGTTGAATTGCGTCAAGACATGTGGGCCTTGGTTGAAAAGTTACGAAAAACCGGTGTCACAATTATATTAACCACGCATTATATCGAAGAGGCTGAAGAAATAGCTGATAGAGTAGGTGTGATTAATAAGGGTGAATTAATTGTAGTGGATGACAAAGAAGCCTTGAAGCACAAGCTAGGTAAACGTCAAATGATCATTGAGCTGGAACAAAGCATTGAGTCTATACCTGAATCATTATGGACATGGTCGCTGGAATTAGCGCCTGAAGGAAA
>CAZFEP010000003.1:16998-37498 GCA_964517365.1 uncultured Thiotrichales bacterium
AGCCGAATAGAAAGTATAGGTGGCATCTCGTATGGTGCTTTTATTGTGCCGGGTCTGATGATGCTGGCCATACTCACACAAAGTGTTTCGAATGCTTCGTTTGGAATTTACTTTCCACGATTTACAGGAACGATGTATGAAACCTTATCCGCGCCTATTTCATTTATCGAAATTGTACTGGGGTATGTTGGGGCTGCTGCGACTAAATCTTTTATTATCGGTTTGATAATTTTGGTAACGGCAGGGTTTTTTGTTGAATTGAAAATTGCACATCCATTCTGGATGCTTGGTTTTTTGATACTGACATGTATTTCGTTCAGCTTGCTTGGTTTTATTATAGGGTTATGGGCGAATGGCTTTGAACAATTACAACTTATTCCGTTGTTAGTGATTACTCCTCTAGTTTTTTTAGGAGGTAGTTTTTATACCATAGATATGTTGCCTCCCACTTGGCAAACTGTGAGTTTGTTTAATCCGGTGGTATATCTGGTCAGTGGTTTTCGTTGGAGTTTTTATGAGGTATCAGATGTGGGTGTAGAGGTGAGCTTGTTTATGGTTCTGCTATTTGCAAGCGTGTGTTTATCAATAGTCTGGTGGATGTTTAAAACAGGTTATCGACTTAAGCGTTAAGGGTGATACGTAAGAGTTATTTGTAACTATAACTATTTGCAACCATATCAATGCAAATATTATCGCGAGTCCCGAATCGTCAAACGGGTTTGCGGCACCATACATAAAAAGGGTACAATATGTAAGGTATTTATCTTTTCCAGTCAGGTGGTTATTATGAAAAAAATATACATTTCTTTGATTTCATCTTTATTCGTTGTGTCGACATGGGCTATTGCTGATGAGGCGGAGCTTCTGGATACGTATTTAGAGGATTTGCCGGCTGCAACTCCCTCCCATTCTTCACAAACATTGGATTCAGGGGTGATTGTAGGCAAACCTGTTGATGTAGTGGTGGATGAGAATGGCCAGTCTCGTGAAGTAGTTAGACCACAGGCTGTTGAATATCGTCTCATCGAGACAGCTGATGGTTCTGAGCTGTATGAAGAGGTCCCTATATCTACTTCACCCGCACAGATGAGTGCTGATACCGAGATGGTGACCACCACGAGCACTGATACATCCGTTTTAATGAGTAATGAGGCAAGGGTCGAGGTACAGGGCGAGCAAGACTTGGAAATTATCACACTTGAGCCAGATGATGGTGAGTTTGCCGTAATCGAAGCTGAAGGGAATCAGGCTAATCAAAATGTGGTTTCTACCTACCAGCCAGCCGCTTCGGGTCATGCTTTTTGCCAACAAAACCCAACTGCAAGAGAATGTTTATTATCTAAATATTTGAGCTTATGCAAGAGAGATCCACAGTCAACGGATTGTAAAAGCCAGTTAAATAAATTTGATGGTTTCTGTGAAACGTTCCCTAATGCGTATAAGTGCAAGAAAGCTAAAATTGCAGCCAGCTGCCAAGAGAATCCTTCAAGCGAAGGATGTAAGACTTTCACGCAACGTTATTGTCAAAAGTATCCAAAAGCAATTTTTTGCAACTATAACTAGAGCTGTGTTGGAGATGCACTGGTGATGCTAAGTTTGACGCAGCGGTGTAGTGCGAAACCGTTGAGTAATAGGTCACAGTTATAATCTAGTAATAGGCCGGTAATAGCCTAGATCTAGGTCAATACTAGGTTAGGATTACTGACCTATCTATATCAAGCGTCTCTATTAATCGGCTAATTCTGTCGCTTAGCCCAAGGAAGGGCTTAAAGATTACCGTGTTTGAGGTACTCTAAACCCTCAATATATGCTCAAATGGAGTTGAGTGATGGCTACTACTGCACCTGTTGCAACGGAAGATAGGTCTTTATTAATGCGCAATTTTTTAAGAAAAATTGTTGATAATGATAAGCGATCAAAACAAATATTCAGACTTTATTTCGATCGAAAAGAAATCTCTGAAGAGCAATTCTATAACGCCATAGCAAACTACTCTAAAATCTAAAATAGCTTTTTCCAGTTTTTCCCTTATACCTTTTGGTACGTATTACTGATCTGTAATACTCTCTAAAATCTACTTTTCACATCTATTGTGATCATGTTTGATGAAAGTTTGAGATTGTTCTCTAACTTATTGGTTTGCTTTAGCCTTTTCAAAGCAGCTTTTAAATAATAAGGCGTAAATGGATATTCAGTTTGTACCGGGTCAAAGGTGGGTAAGTAATACGGAGTCTGAGCTAGGGCTTGGAATTGTCGTAGATACGGCTAATCGTCGAGTAACCGTTAGTTTTCCAGCAGTGGGTGAAAGAAGAACCTACGCCATTAATAATGCACCATTGAGTCGCGTTCACTACACAATGGGTGAGAAAATCAGTAATTCTGAAGGTGTTAGCTTTACGGTCTCTGAAGTAGTTGAGCAGGGTGGATACTTGATTTATCAGGGTCTTGATGATGAAGGGAATTCACATGAACTTGAAGAGATTGATCTAGAGAGTTTTGTGCAGTTTAGTCGTCCTCAAGATCGTTTGTTTGCAGGTCAGGTTGATAAAGTTAAAAACTTTTCATTACGTATAGAAACGTTACATCATCAGCATAGATTACAGAAATCTCCAAGTTATGGTCTGTTGGGGCCACGTGTACAACTGCTACCACATCAACTCTATATAGCTTCACAAGTTGCAAAACGTTATGCACCGAGGGTTTTGTTGGCTGATGAAGTAGGACTTGGTAAAACAATTGAAGCGGGTTTGATTTTACATCAGCAGTTAGTCACAGGTGCTGCTCATCGTGCTTTGATTGTGGTACCAGATAGTTTGGTGCATCAATGGTTGGTTGAGATGTCACGTCGTTTTAATCTTCAGTTCACGATATTAGATGAAGAGCGATGTCAGGCATTAGATGAAGCAGAACCCGGTAATCCATTTGATACCGCTCAATGTGTATTATGTGCTTTATCATTTCTGACAGATAACAAAGAACGTTTGATGCAATCTATGTCAGTTGAGTGGGATTTGCTGATTGTGGATGAAGCGCACCACCTAACCTGGTCTGAAGGTAATGTAAGTGATGAATATAAATGCATTGAAGGCCTAGCAAAAAATGTTGCAGGTTTGCTGTTATTAACCGCCACACCTGAGCAACTAGGAGTGGATGGTCATTTTGCAAGGTTACGTCTATTGGACCCGGATCGTTATTATGATTTAGAGAAGTATAGACTTGAAGAAAAGAGTTATCAGCCAGTAAATGAGTTAGTGCAAAAATTATTAGCAGATAACGCATCTGAAAAATTACGTAAAGATGCAAGCATTCTAGAAGAGATAGCTACTTTGTTGGGTGAAGAGGTAACAACTGAGTTCAAAGCAGCTTTATTAAATCCTAATCTCTCACCTAGAAAAGCCATTGATGACCTGATTCAAACAATATTGGATAGGCATGGAACCGGGCGTGTGTTATTTAGAAATACACGTGATGCAGTTGAAGGTTTTCCACAACGTGAGTTACATAAACATCTCATAGACACGTCTCAAGAGTTATTGGATATAGAAGAACCCAATGGTGATGCACCAATAGAAGATCGTGTCACATCATATCTGCGCACTGAAACGCTACTGGGTGAAGACTGGCTGAAATTGGATGCACGAGTGAAGTGGTTAGCCAATTGGTTGCTTGAAAATAGAGATGAAAAAGTTTTAGTAATCTGCGCGCTAGCCAAAACAGCCGCTTTTCTAGAAAATCATTTGCATCAACAATATGCAATTCGCTCTACGGTGTTTCATGAAAAGCTTGATCTTATTGCTAGAGATCGTGCTGCAGCCTATTTCTCAGATGAAGAGGAAGGTGCACAAGTCCTGGTTTGTTCAGAAATTGGTAGTGAAGGCAGAAATTTCCAGTTTGCCCACCACCTGGTGTTGTTTGACTTGCCATTAAATGCAGATTTATTAGAACAACGAATTGGTCGTTTAGACCGAATTGGACAAATACATACCGTACAGATTCATGTTCCATATTATAAAGATGGCGCACAAGAGAAACTATTGCGTTGGTATGATGAGGGACTCAACGCATTCCGCCAAGTGTGTTCAATTGGTCAAGCGGTTTATCATCTTTATGCTGAGCGATTGCAAACCTGTTTGTTGAACCAGCATGGTGAAGCAAGTGAAGAGTTTGAAATTTTAGTTGAAGAAACTCGTGCAAAAACTATAGAAATGCAGCTTGCCTTGCAGCAAGGTAGAGACCGTTTGCTAGAGCTTAATTCGTGCAATCCGCATCAAGCTGCTGAAGTGGTTGAGGATATTTTAGAGGCTACACATCAGTTAGAGCTGGCAGATTACATGGAACGCGTATGTGATCAATTTGGTGTCGACCAGCAATATCATAGTTTGCATAGCGTTGTACTGCAGCCGGGTGATCATATGCATGAACATAGTTTTCCGGGCTTATCTGAAGACGGCTTAACCGCAACTTATGATCGAACTAAAGCACTAGTGCGAGAGGATATGCAATATCATACTTGGGAGCATCCAATGGTGGCTGGAAGTATGGATATGATCCTTTCTGGAGAATTTGGAAATGTATCGTTATGTACGGTTAAGCTACAAGCACTAAAACCAAGTACGGTATTATTAGAATGCATCTTCACCATTCAGTGTGCCGCTCCTAAAATGTTGCGACTTGATAATTATTTTTCGAAAGCAATGATTAGGGTTTTAATAGATCATAATCTTAATGACTTAGGTAATGTACTTACATCAGATCATATGGATCGAATGGCAGAACGAGTTAAGAAAAATATAGCGCAAAGTATAATCAAGCATACCCGCAGTCAAATAACAGAATTAATAGAACATGCTAATGGTATTGCTGAAGTCGAAATGACAGAAATTGTTAAACAAGCTTCTGAAACTATGAAAAACAAACAAGCAGCAGAGTTAGAACGCTTGGTTTCATTGTCAAAAGTTAATCCTAATATTCGAAAAGAAGAGATTAAGTATTTAGAAACCATAACAACGCAGGCAGAAGAGTTTCTGCAGCACTCACAATTAAAATTAGATGCTATAAGAGTTGCGGTGTCGCGGAGATAGTAAATAATTATGGCTGAAATCCACACATTAGAAGAGCTTTGTAGTCAAACACATGAAATATTGCAAGTGGCAACTAATGACCTGCCTGTTCCTGTTCAAGAAAAGACTAAAGATGTGCGTAAAATGATGTCTGTTTTTACCTATAGTGTGATAAAAGAATTATCAGCAGGTACAGAAATTCATGAAGATGATGTCTATTTGCGATACTTAATGGGTGGTGGCTTAAATGCCAATCAAGCACGAACAGTTGTAGGACGAACGCGAGATGAATTTACTGAAAGAGAGTTTGGTAAACAATGTCTGCAAGCCGGGAAAGAAGTGGTTGAAAAATGGCAAGCTGGTAATAAAGATATACAATCATACTTGCATAATTTATTGATCTAATCTTTTTGTTATTGATATTAAGTTATTATCCATTGCCAGAATCAGCTAACGTTGTCTTATGAGTAATTCATACCCTGTAGACCAAGACTATTGTGATGAAGATACCCTCATCGAGCATCCATTCGATACTTTAACACCAAGTTTTGTTCTAAATGCAGTTGATCATCATGGATATGTGAGTGATGGCAGAATACTTGCACTTAATAGTTATGAAAATCGTGTATATCAGGTGGGTATTGAAGATGATGAGCCTATTATTGCCAAGTTTTATCGTCCTGAGCGTTGGAGTGATGCACAAATTTTAGAAGAGCATCAATTTTGTGCTGAGTTGCTTGAACAGGAATTGCCTGTTGTTCCACCGTTGATAAAAGATGGTGAAAGCGTTCACCAATATGGTGAATTTCGTATGGCGCTTTATGCCCGCAAGGGTGGGCATGCGCCTGAGTTAGATAATCTGGATAATTTATTTATCATGGGTCGGTTCTTAGGCCGCATTCACACTGTGGGAGCGGTTCAGCCATTTGAAGTTCGTCCCGCTATAACATGCCAGCACTATGGCCATGATAGTGCTGCATTAATTAAAGATAAATTTATTCCTGAGCATATTCGAGCATCTTATGATGCCGTTGTGAATGAAATACTCAAAATAATAGACAAACTATACTTGGATAGTGAAACATCTGAATACATTCGTGTCCACGGTGATTGCCATGTTGGAAATATACTATGGCGAGATGATGCACCGCATTTCATTGACTTCGATGATGCTAGAATGGCACCTGCCATACAAGATGTTTGGATGTTGCTTTCGGGTGATCGAGTACGACAAACTGCACAATTAAACGAGATTATTGAGGGCTATAATGAATTTTCAACATTCCCTTTACAGCAAATTAAATATATTGAGTCGTTAAGAACTTTAAGGATTATGTATTTTAGTGCATGGTTGGCGAAGAGATGGAGTGACCCTGCTTTTCCTCGTGCTTTCCCTTGGTTTAATACAACTCAATATTGGGAGCAACATATTCTTGATCTACGCGAGCAATTAGGTGAATTGAATGAGCCTGATATTCAAATATATGGACAATAAACATGCCAGAAGATAAACACTCGGGTAAACAGAGTCATACAAATGACAATGAACTAGAGGCACGAATAATCGAGTTAGAGACAAAGCTAGCTTTCCAGGAAGACCTGCTAGACGAGCTCAACTCACATGTCATTACCCAGCAGACAGAAATAGATACATTAACAAATCTATGTGAAATGTTAAAAGATCAATATAAAGAAGTGGTATCTAATCTGCCTGATGCTTCTACTGGAAATGAAGTTCCACCGCACTATTAAATAAATAGTGAGAATTAATAAAGATCGTTTGGCAACCATCCTCCAGTAGTTTGTAATGGTTTTAAATTATTTCCTTCGCTTACCCAAATTGCTACTGCATATTTTTCAGCTTTTGGGGTAATGCTGTCAGGTAATGTTATTTCCCAGCTTTGATTTGAACTTTGATGTTTAGAATGAGAAAGTAATACAAAGTCTTCCTCTAATACGCGGTTGGAGTTTTCACCTGATTGGATAGGTGTTTGGTAACCAAAGCCTAAGATACCAACATTTAATATAGTAGTGTTTTTTATGACTTTGCTTGAGTCATAATTAACTTTTAATACATTTCCACTCAAATTAGCCTGTAAGTTGCCTGCTGAGTTTTTGCTTAATGTTGGTGTGCTTCGACCAAATTTACGTTTCCATTCTTTTCCATTTAGAAAAAATCCAGGAGTGTAAACAACTTTTACATTACCTTGTTTTCTATGTAACCGCTGTCTATCGGAATATTTCGCATTTGAAAAACTATCTTTCCAACCTAAGTAATCCCAATAATCCACATGGAATGCAACGGGTACAAACTCATCCCACAAGCCAGGTTCGTTTTTGAGCTCTCCAAGCCATTGATCTGCTGGAGGGCAACTACTGCATCCTTGCGATGTATACAGTTCTACCAATGCTACTTGTTTATCTCCACTCTTGTATTCTATATCTTGGCCTATAACTATATTTGTTATGCCAAGAATGAAGAAGGTTAGTGTTATCTGGAATCGCATTTTCATAGATTGATCCTTTAGTACGATGTGAATGAGTATTCATGAGGGCAACACAAATCTAATTATAAAGCTTGATAATAGTATAAGTGGTTCAACTAGATTTATAAAACGTAGTAGTTGGGTCTTTGAATAATTGTATATATACATTATCCTGACTCCACAGACTATATAAGCATATCTAACAGACCGTAAAAGTGAGCCAAATATGACAGAGCAAAATCCTTATCAAACACCCGATGCAAATCTTACAGAAGGTAGAAAGTCTGCTGAGGTTGAATTAGCGGTTACAGGTATCAAGTCTTTGCCGGCAAGTGCTGGTTTAGAATGGATTAAAGAATCATTTGCATTATTCAAGATGAACCCTTTAATCTGGATTGTATTGGTTGTTCTTTGGGTTGTTTTAAATATAGTAGTGCAATTTGTTCCCATCATTGGTGGTTTAGCCATGTCGTTACTCTATGCCGTATTCATGGCAGGTTTCATGATGGGGTGTGCTGCTTTAGAACGTGGTGAAAACCTTGAGGTGGGGCATCTATTTGCAGGTTTTAAAAATAATACCGGATCGCTTATTGGTTTGGGTGCGATTTATCTAGGCATCATTATTGGTTTGGTGTTGATTTTTGCAATCTTCGCGTTCGGAGGTATGGCTGGATTAGGTGCGCTGGGTGGTTCTGATGCTATCAATCCGGAATCTATATTTACTTCTGGTGCAATGATGGCGGTGTTGATAGGTCTTTTATTATTTATTCCTGTAATGATGATGTTTTGGTTTGCACCTGTGCTTATCTCGCTCGGTGGTGTATCACTGATTGAGTCATTAAAAATGAGTTTTTCAGGATGTTTGAAAAACATTCTACCAATGTTTATATTCGGGTTAATAATGTCTGTGTTAGCGGTATTAGCTTCAATACCTTTTTTCCTGGGGTGGCTTGTGTTAATGCCTATGGGTATGGCAGCATTTTATAGTGCATATAAAGCTATTTATACAGATTAGCATTAGAGTCAACTTTATACTGGCTACTTTATTGTTAAAGTTTGCTTGAGCGTTTTATATTTAAGTATTCATTTACCAAGTGAGTGGGTAACTGTTCAGCGGATACGTCCAAACAAATTACGCCCAAGTGTCTCAACTTGCGGTGGTTTTCCTGGCGTTGATGTAAAAATTGTTCAGAGGCATGAAAGTGTAGTGCGCTGTCTAAATCTGTGACGGATTTCTTTTGAAACTCATTGAGTGATTGTTCACGTAAATCTGCAAGAATAACTAAGTGGCGTGTGCTGAGTAAGCGTATGGAAGATACAAGATTATCGTAATCGTCATCACGAGTATTGGTAACTATAACGACTAATGAGCGACGTTTCTGATAACGTAATAAATCTTCTGCAGCAATTATGTAGTCAGCAGAATCTAACGTAGACGGTAGGTCATAGGTCTTATGAAGCAAATTGTTAACTACATGCGGTCCTTTTTTGGGCGGCACCCATCGTTCGTCTCCAGCAAATGATTTAAACCCTACAGCGTCACCTTGCTGTATAGCTACGTAAGCTAATAGCAGCATTGAATTAATGGCTTGATCTAAATGTGTATGGTTTTTATCTGCATGTCTCATGCGACGACCACAGTCTAACAAAAAAACAATTTGTTGGTCGCGTTCGTCTTGATATTCTTTTGATATAAGTTTGTTTAGACGTGAGCTAGCTTTCCAATCAATTTGTTTTAAACTGTCACCGATATTGTATTCACGTAATTGATGAAAATCATTGCCTTCACCACGGCGTTGTTTCTTTTTGATACCTAGTTGACTTAATCGATTATCCGTTGCAAGAAAGACATATTTACTAATTGATGCAAAATTAGGAAATACTCTTACACTTTTTATATCTTTGTAAAAGAATTTGCATAGCCAGAGGTTTAGGGGAGAGCGTCTCAAGATATCTGTGCCATTGAAGTTAAAATCGCCACGAGCTAGGGGTTTGACTTTATATCTTAATTCAATACTTTCACTCGGCGCGAGTGTAAAACCTTCAGGTAAGCTATCTACATTAAATCCTTCAGGATAGTGATCGTGGGCAATAAGATGTAAATAACTAGATGATTGGTTACGAATTGTTTGTTTAATATTGCTCCAGCTATAGATTGGGAGATTGCGGTTAATCTCATGTTGTATTTCTATATTAGGTTTTTTAAATACGGCTGCAGCATCAATCACTAATATAATCAGAAATCCAATGCCGAAAATCTCCCAGTATATGATTAGTTGTGGGAGAAACGCTGCAGATATTCCTAATATTACCCATAAGGCTGCTATATAAATAGTTAGTTTAGAGGGTTTCATCTCAGCTTAACTTAACTTAAATTCGTGGAGCGTCAACTTCTTTAAGTATATCTTCGATTACTTTATCTATAGGGTACCCTTCTATTTCAAGATCAGCATTAAGTGTAATGCGATGACGTAAGACATTTGGAGCAACAGATTTGACGTCATCAGGTGTTACAAAAGTATTGCCATTAATAAGCGCATTTGCACGTGCTGCACGTAATAAAGCGATACTACCTCGTGGGCCAGATCCGATATCGATTCCATTGCGATTTCTGGTAGCTGTGACGATACGAACAGAATATTGAATAATCTGTTCATCAATATGTAATTTGGCCGCAGTCTCTTGTAGGCTTATCACTTGTTCCGGGGTTAGTTGTTGTGTAACGGCAGACAAATCAAGTTTATCTCCAACACTTTGTGAGGTGACTAATTTAACAATATTCACTTCATCTTCATGGTTAGGGTAATCAATTTTAATTTTTAACAAAAAACGATCTAACTGTGCTTCTGGTAAAGGATAAGTACCTTCTTGTTCTATCGGGTTCTGTGTTGCTAAAACTAAGAAGGGTTCTTTAAGTTGGTATGAGTTACCTTCAATCGTTACTTGTTGTTCTTGCATCACTTCAAGTAATGAGGATTGTGTTTTAGCAGGCGCACGATTAATCTCATCTGCAAGTAAGAAGTTACAAAATACTGGGCCACGTCTCACTTTAAACTCAGTCGTTTTCATGTCATACATCACATGCCCGGTGACATCACTGGGCATTAAGTCAGGTGTGAATTGCACGCGATTAAATTTCCCACCTACAGCTGTGGCTAAAGATCTGACTAATAATGTTTTGCCTGTACCAGGAACGCCCTCTATTAAGGCATGACCTGCGGCAATAAGAGTAACTAGGATCTGCCTAATTACATCATTTTGACCCACAACCGCCAATGATATTGAAGTCTCAAGCTTCTTTATTAATTCGCTCGTAGCTTGTATGTCAATAGTGCTAATTTCAGAGTTTGTATTATCGCTCATTGAAGTATCCATAATTTTTGTAGATGGTGGGTTGAGGTAATGAATTCATTAGTGGATGTAGGTTCATAATATAATGCGCTATGAACTCTTTCTGGTTCAATATCCAAAATATTTGAAATATGCGCAAGTCTCTCTTGTGTAGACATGCTCTTGAGAGTTGGATATCTTTTTAATAGAGAATTTTCACATGCAATCCGGCTGTGATTAAGTAGCAGTATTCCTTGATCTTGTCTCCAGCTAAATCTTCCTATAGCTTTAAGATGTTCGCTTATGTTGCGATTTGCATAACTAATAGTAGGAATAATAGGTCCAAATCGATTACGTAAAGACCATAAGAATAAAATTAACAAGGTTACAAATGCAATACTGGCTTGTTTACCATTCTTCCAGATTAACGAAAAAATAGAATCTGATTCATTGTTATATAAGAGTAATATTTTTTTCTTAATTGAATGAGTATCTTGATCAATAAAAGACATTAAACGAGAGGCTAAAAAAGCATGATCACCTGTGCCTATATGTTGATTCCTTAAGAAATTATTATCACTTAAGACGGTCAGTTTTCCGTTTCCGATATCTAATTGTAATAAGTGAGTGCCATAGCGATCTGTTAATGAATGTGTTGCAAAGCCATAAGTATCTACTAGTTGTTTGTCCGGTTCAAAATATATTTGAACCGTACTATCTTTATTATCAAAATTATATTCACGTGGCGTGCTTTCTGAAGGGTACGATAAGCTATCATTAAAACGAGTATATCTAGGAAATATCCCATATTCTTTTAACAATTGGTTTTGTTTGAATTCATAGTCTATATATTCTTCATCTTTATCTGCAATATATTGGAAATTATTGGCTGTAAAAATTAGATGCCCACCATTTTCAATCCATTTTTTTAAATTCTTGAAATGTGTGAGTGAGAGCTTTGGCCCGTAATCATTAATGAATATAGTTTGATAGTCTAAGTGAGTTTCAAGTAAACGTGCACGATTGTTGTCGCTTTCAATATCGTGACCTAGTTCTCGCAAATAATACTCGGCTGCTAGAAATGCATTTTGTTTGGCTTGCAAGGAATAACCAGTACTTTTTTCAACTTCTTTATGTTCAAAGTTCTTATTAAACCATTTCATGGCTAATATTATAAATATAGCTGCTATTCCAATTAGGATAATAATAATTATTCGGCGATCTTTTGTCATGGATGCGCCTTGTTATCATTGCTTTGGTAATGTTGGATCCAGCCATCACGCAAACTAGATAACGTTTCAGTAGATGGCTCCCGTTCAGCATATGCTAGCTGAATCCATGCTTGAGTTAGTCTTTTGAAGAAACTGGATTCATCGCGATTGCGTTGAAGGTCAACTAGTTTGCAACATTCTAGTTCGGTAGCACTAGCCAGGATTTCTATATCGCCTTGGTGAACAATTGATGAAAGAGATGCACGATATAATAAACTTAATGCTTCTCTATATTGCTTCTCATTAATAAGTTTTGAAAATGACTCTAAAATATCATCAGGTAATGAGGTTTTAGACATATCCATGCCTAAGATGGTGTTTGGTATGGGTTTGTTTTTTTTGTTTGCGCGAGGACGAAGATTGATCCAAGTTAACCAATGTGCATATTTTCTAATTAACCAAATTAATACTGCTGCAACAGTCATCCAGATAATAATTTCTATAATATTTAAACCATTATTTACTTGATCATTTGATATATTTTCAAACAGCCATCCAAATAATTTTTCGAGCCACTCTGATGAGGTATCATCTACTTCTTTGTTATTTTCTATGCCAACATAGACCCAGTCCTTTTCGGTTATTGTTTCTCCAAATTCTTCGCGCTCTAGTACCTTGGTAATGATTGTTTTTGATTTTTCTTTAGTAATAGGAAGGTAATTATCAGCAAAACTATTCGTAGGTGTTAACGAGAAAATAACTACACTGGTGATAAGAGGTAAACATAGATTCAAGATAGGGTTCGATATATTTTTAGAATTATTTTGATCAAGACGATTTTTCATGCGCTTAAATGCAAGCTCAATATCCCAGCCTTCTAGTTTTACACGGCGTGTTATATATAAAGAAAATCCAGCTGCAACATAGAAAGGTGCGATTATGGATATTGCAATAAAATATGTGATATTGGTAATGGAGATAAATAAAATATTTTCCTCATCGAAGAGCTCAAAAAACTCAAAATTGTTATATAGTTCAGAGGGGACAAGTGCAAAGACAAAGAATAAAAATGCCAAGTAAAGCAATAGTTCAAGGTGTAAACAAATAATGGTTAACCATTGGCTAGCACTGCTTTGTTGTGAATGGAGGACATTAAGCCGTTCACGTCGTGGCTTGCCATTTATATTTTCTAGCATGGCAACAGGATTATTGAATGAACGACTAAAGCTAAATCTTCTCCATAATAATAAAGCACTAAGTTGTGGTTTTATTATCTGAATATAATTATTTTTTATTTTTTCAAGAGTAACTGGTTCTGAAAATAACTGTCTACTTAAAATATATAGTAAGGGTTGTTCGTATAATGGTTTAAGCCACCAGAATAATATAAATATAAGTGAATTGAATATTTCATTATTGACAAAATAGGTAAGTGCCATTACTAGGATGAACACGGGTAAAGCAGCTATTATCCATGCTCCCCATAGCCTAAAGAACCATTGCCTACCGAGCGCAAATCCTAGGTCTATAGCTTCCCAATTAGATCGGTTACGTAAAGTAATGGTTAAATCTTCAACTTTCATCTGAAGCTCGGCCTGCAAAAATGAAATAGCTGATGACTACTAGCCATAGGCATGCAGCAACGATGTACTTAATGTTAGTGGTAACAAATGAAGAGGGTGACCAAAAGGCTTCAATAAATGCTGCAATAACCAACATTAATGCAGCACCCATTACCAATTGAACCGCATCTTTAGCCATTAGTTTGAGAGCATCTACTCTACTCATGTTGCCCGGGGAAAAAATTGCTTTAGCGAGTAATAAACCTGCCATGCCACATATCACAATGGCTGTTAGTTCGAATGAACCATGGCCTGATACGAAAGACCAAAAGGTCTCTATAAAACCTAAGCTGGTAAGGTAGCCAGAAACTCCACCAATCACCAAGCCGTTATAAAATAAAAAGAAAAGTGAACCAATTCCCAATAGTATACCGCTAGCAAATGTTCTAAAACCGACTGAAATATTGTTAAATATATAGTAGCCAAACATCATAATATCTGTATCAGCTTGTCGATCTTCATCGCGGCCAATTTGTTTGTTTTCTGGGTCATACATAAATTCCATTTCAGCGACAGACGATTGATCCATTACGCTATATATAACTTCATTGTTCTTGAAACAGGAAATACCCATGGCTATAGCGGGTACGTAAAAAACAGCAGTGGCTAACCAAAAAATTTTATAATGTTTTCGAATAAGGTATGGAAAATCGTTTGTTACAAACTCTATAACTCTCCACATCCATATTGTTTTGTTACGATATATTTGCTCATGCCCTCGTAATACTAATGTGTGCAGCCTTTCAATTAAGATTGGGCTATAGTGCCTTTGTTTTGCAATTGCATACTGATTACATATCTCTCGGTAGTGCTTTGGAAATTGATAACGTTCCAAAAGATTAGATTTTTGGATTTTTTTTCTTTTTTCTAAGTCATTTACCAGATATGTAAATTTTTGCCAAAATTCACTATATTTGTTTTCAAATTGGATCTGTTTCATTTTTACTGACCTTTTAACAGCCAGTTGGCATATTTATGTAGTTCTTTTACTGAGTCTTCATCTTGTTTTTGGGTAAGGTGATTAAGAATGTTGCTAAGTTCTTGCTGGCGAGGAATAGACAAATAATCATATCTTTCAGCAAAATCCAGGATTGATCTTTGTTCGGTTATTGTGAGGGGAACGGGTAATGGGCTTGGATCTTCATTGGGTATATTTATTTTAGTATCTTTTGTATTTCGATATACCACGACGGTCCCTGCGGCGATATCGCCCAAGCGTTTGAAGTCATTATTAATAAACATTGATAGTAAACCTAACGCATAGGCAAAGGGTAAAAAATCTGCAACGCGTAATAGATTTCTCAACATTGAACTTTGCCAATTCACTGGGGTGCCATCATCATGACAAACATATAAATTGAGCATTTTTTTGCCAGGTGTTGCACCTTGGTAGAGTTCAAATAAGACGGGGTAGAACCATTCAACGATAAAAATAGTAAGAAGTATTAGTCCCCAACCGATACTGCCTAACCATATCAGTACAAAATATGCAGCAGTCTGAATCGTTGAACGAATAATAAAATCAATCAGCCAGGCATTGATTCTGATAACAGGCCCTGCCAACCGCAGCTCAAGGTCAACTCCCTCTGGTATTTCAAACTTCCTGATGGTGTCTAGCATTATGTTTTAGGCATTGTTTACCAGATATTTATGATGGACTTACACATAAGATTGAAATGACTGGATATAAAGAGTATCGCAGGCAAAATTTTACTTATTATCAACAAATATGTCAGTAAATATAGCCATAAGCTTGCAGATTAATGTGTCAGACGGTTTTGGGTGTACATGGGGATTCATTTGAAACAGAAAGTTTCCTGATAGTTTCTATAGGACTATGGAGGAAAACAGCCTTGATCGCAGTTACTTAACGTAGAGCAAGACCCTTGCTCTTTTTGAAAGCAAGGGAGGTGTATGAAGAAGGGGTCGCTTTTAAATTAGTCGAGAGGGATTCGAATTTTTTGACCTGGATAGATTAAATCAGGATCCTGGATTACTTCACGGTTGGCTTCAAAGATTTTAGGATAATCCATTGCGTTGCCATAGTATTGTTTAGCTATTTTTGAAAGTGAGTCACCACTTTGAATCACATAATATTCTACCTTTGCTTCTACCTCTGAAGCTGGAACACTCAGCTCTTCGGCTGTCACTTCAGTTACCCCTTTAACGTTGCCTGCCATTAGTATGGCTTTTTCATAAGCTTCCATACTTGAAGCATTGCCGGCGAGTGTGACTTTTCCATCATCATAAGCAACACTTAGTGGATCAATACCCGGATTGGATTCTTGAATGTGTTGGGTTATTTTTTCTGCGGCATCATCATCTTTGCCAAACAGTTTCTTGCCAAATTCTTTTGCAAAATCGAATAGTCCCATAGTCAGGTCTCTCTTATGTAGTTAGTTAAATACAGGTATTTCAGCATACCGCCATTAAAAAATGCTGTCTACTTGAGATATATAAGTAATATTAGATCATGGATATCCTTTGTATTTAATAGCGCAATTATCGTAAGTTAACGTATTTATTGGAGAAATTTTATGTTTGATGCACTCACTATCCCGTTTGGATCCGTCATGATGTATAACGTTGTCAAGCTTAAAGATGACGTATCAGAAGAAGATGTTCAACTAGCATTAGGTGAGATGTGTAATGTTGTGAAAAACAAGTACGGGGATGATAAAGGCGGGTTTATTGCTGGTCAGGTTTTCAAATTTTCTGGTTTTGTATCTGATGAGGGTTCTATTGCCTCAAAGAAACAAACAGAAGATCATATTGCGATAATTACCTACTGGAAATCATTCGAACAGCATGAGATTTCTCATGCAGATGCTGCTTTTAAAGAAAAGTTTGAAGCGTTAGGGTCTTACTCTAAAGAGGCATATGAAATAGGGTACGAAATGTTGTGGCAAGGTGGACCAGAAGAATAATTAATTAAAAGTTATTGATTAGTATTACCACTTTTATTGTGTTTTTTAGTTTTATGTTTTTGTGGTGTTTTTCTTTTGCTCCGTTTTGGCCCTAACGTAAACCAAAATTCTTTATTAAGGGCATGAAAATAATCTGCCTCTTCGATTAATAACTTTGATGTTGTGCTCGGTACAGACGCTATTTCAACACGCACTCCTTCAGCTTTGAGATGGCGTACTAGTTCGATAAAGTCAGAATCACCTGACATGATGATAATGGTGTCAACTTTACTGGCGACTTGGGTAGCCTTGATTGAAAGAGGTATGTCAGCGCTTTTGTGACAAGGTCTAACAGAGCCGTGGTAAAACTCGTGTAATCGTTCTCTGAGTTTTTGTGAAATTTGTTTACCTTCTCGAAAGTAAATGAGCCGGCTTAGACCGCGGTTGTCAAGTAATCTTGGGATGAGTGTATCGAAGTTTAACATGGAGTTTTCGTCTCCAGTTTCACTGTGTATGCTTCGCTCAATGTTATTGCCATCAATTAGAATTGCGACAGATTGGCTAATGAGTACACCTTCGGTTTGAGGAGAGGTCATATTATTTAATTTTTGGGTTTCAATGAATAGATGTTAGAGAGCAACCATACATGCACTATTATGTGCTGTCTTTATAAATATTAGTTCATGAAAATATTTTGCTGGAGTGTAAGGTGGAGAATATGGATATATTGCGCTTAACCAAAGAAGAATTTCAAAACAGATTAAGTTCACATATTGAATGTGTCTATGGAAAAGATAAATCTGAAGTTATCGTTTCTAGAATTATAAAAGTTTTTGAAGATTTACAACCAGCAGATCTCGATAATAACACATTGGTGAATGATAAAGCCTGGGATGAGAGTGATGTCTTTTTAATTGCTTATGGTAATTCGATACTTTCAGATTCACAAAAGCCTCTAAAAGCTTTGTATCAATTTTTAATTAAGTATATGAAAGGTGTTATTAGTACTGTGCATGTGTTGCCTTTCTTTCCTTATAGTTCAGATGATGGCTTTGCGGTGATTGACTATAGGCAAGTTAATCAGGAATTAGGTGATTGGGGCGATATAAAAAGAATTTCGCAGCAGTTTGATTTGATGGCAGATCTTGTAATAAACCATATTTCGTCTAAAAGTGAATGGTTTCAGCAATTTAAAAATAATGAAAAGCCCGGTTGTGATTACTTTATAGAGGCCGATGAGTCGTTGGAATTAGCGAAAGTAGTTCGACCACGCGCAAGCAGTTTGCTGCAAGAGGTCGAAGTGTCTGGAGCTAAGAAGAAAGTTTGGTGCACGTTTAGTGCAGATCAGGTAGATCTTGATTTTTCTAATCCCGATGTTTTTATAGAATTTGTACGCATACTGAGGTTTTATATGGAAAGTGGAGTGCGCACAATACGGCTAGATGCTGTTGCATTCTTATGGAAAGAAATAGGGACTAGTTGTATCAATCTGCCAGAAACACATGAATTAATTAAAGTGTTTCGTCTAATTATAGAAAGGTATTTTCCAAGAGCGTTATTCCTTACTGAGACGAATATTCCAAATATCGAAAATCTAAAGTATTTTGGAAATTCTAATGAAGCACATATCATTTATAACTTTAGTTTGCCGCCATTATTATTAAATGCGATGTGGGTGGGTAATTCAGACTATTTGGTAAGATGGTCGATGAGTTTGCCGCCAGCTCCGTTTGGTTGCACCTACCTTAATTTTACAGCTTCACATGATGGCATAGGCCTGAGGCCTGCAGAAGGAATGTTAAGTGATGATGAAATAGATTCTCTGGTATCTGGTATGCATAATTTTGGAGGAGAGGTGACATCAAGAGCTATCAATGATGTTGATAAACGTCCTTATGAAATAAATATCACCTGGATGAGTGCCATGCAAGGAACTGCTGCAGGAAAGGATGAATATCAAATTGAACGTTTTTTATGTTCACAAATTATTATGTTAGGTCTTGAGGGGATTCCTGCATTTTATTTTCATAGTTTATTAGCAGGTGAAAATGACCATGAAAAATTTGAAGCAACTCGGCATAAACGATCGATTAATCGTGGGCAATGGAATTTAGAGGATGTTGATTTGATGCTGAATGATCATACTTCGTATCCTTGTAAAGTATTCTATGATTTACGCAGGCTTATCAAATTACGCTCTAAACAAGGCGCATTTCACCCTAATGCTACTCAATATACATTGCATTTGGGCCAATCTGTTTTCGGTTTTTGGCGACAAAGTATGAATCGCGAACAAAGTATATTTGCGATTCATAATGTTACCAATGTTATTCAAGAACTGTCTTTATCAAATATAAACTTAATTTGCACTGATACTTGGGTTGATTTAATCGCCTGGGATACTGTTGATTTAGCTGGAGGTGTCCTTAGCTTGAAGCCATATCAATGTGTTTGGATAACCAACAAAGCGTAACAACTATTGGTTGTCTTCAGATACTGCTTTATGTAAATCCGAGTAAATATCAGGAATTGCACTGACTACGCGAGACCATGTTGGCATAAAAGGTGTTTCCATAGGGTTTTCAAGGTACATGTTGCCAGCATCCATAATATTCTGAGCAAATAATTCAACTGTACTTTCTTCTTTATGACGATCAACATGCAGTTCATTTATCGATGCGTCATTAGAGTAATTATCAATTAAATCCAGAGCACGTCTGTAGTATGCGGCCTTTATGGTGCGAAATTGTTCTATTGAAAGAGTAATACCTTGAGTGGATAGTTTGCGAAAAATATTTTTAGTGATATCGATTGTCATTTTAGAAAGACCGCCGCTTTGATCATTCTCAGACAAATCTTGATGTTTATGATCGTAGCAATTTGCAATATCAACTTGGCAGATTCGTTGATTAGAATATCTGCGATGCATTTCAGAAAGAATGCCAATTTCTAGTCCCCAATCACTAGGGATGCGTAATGATGGCACTACATCTGCACGCATGGAAAATTCACCAGCAAGTATGTAGCGGAAGCTACCGAGAAAATCTAAATAATCATGTGAGCCAAGAACTTGTTTTAACGCTGTGAGTAAGGGGAGTACTAATAAACGAGATACACGGCCAGAGAAATGCTCATTGTGAGCACGATAGTAATAGCCTTTGCAAAATACATAGTCAAAGGTAGGGTGTATTACTGGATAGAGTAATTTAGCCGGAATACTGCGATCATAAGTAATTACATCACAATCATGTAATGCCACCGCTTTGGACTTGCCTGACGCTAAAAAATAACCTAAGCAGTACCAAACATTTCGACCTTTACCTAATTGGTCAGGTGCTAAGCTATGCACGTTTATATCTTGATCAATTTTTTTTAGTCTTGGTCCGTCGTTCCATAAGATGACATGTGGTTGAGGCAATTTGCTAAAAAATTCTCGAGCATGTTCGAATTC
This sequence comes from uncultured Thiotrichales bacterium, assembly GCA_964517365.1. Lineage (GTDB taxonomy): Bacteria > Pseudomonadota > Gammaproteobacteria > UBA4575 > UBA4575 > JABDMD01. The sequence continues at coordinate 37,065 of CAZFEP010000003.1, forward strand.
TTCTTTGTTGGCAGCATCTAGGCCAATAATAATTTCAGAAATATAAGATGCTTTTGAAAGATGTTCGATAATATTGCTTAATGCGGGTCCTTTTAGTTCAGAGTACAGGCACGGCAGAATAAGTGACATGGGCCTGCTTTCACTCCAGCCCATCAATTCTTTTTCCATTGATTCAGTGCTGCGGTTGGTGAGGTTATGCAGTGTGGCAATCACACCATTTTGAAAAAAATCCGTCACTAAATTAACTCCTTAAGCAATGTTAACAATGAATCATTCCAGCCTTGTGGGCCAGGGTGTTCAGCTTTTCTAAGATTAGCATGATTATCGACGCACATATTTGGTGCATGTGGGTTGGGAATCACAATTCCGTATTCTGCATTCTGTAGCATCTGAAGATCATTAGGGCTATCACCGAGAGCGATTGAAATTATTTT
>CAZFEP010000003.1:37598-47355 GCA_964517365.1 uncultured Thiotrichales bacterium
CGTGGTTTTCCAATATCTAGATGTAAGAAGTTGCTTTTAGCGTAGTAGCCCACGCCGCCGCCCTCTAGGGAAATGGCTGTATCACGTAACCGCTCTAGTTCTACATCCGGTAAGCGAACGTCTATTGCCATACCTTGCATATGAAGGCTTTTTTTAGCTACGCCACTTGTTTGTTGGCGTAACTTCTCATTGGTTTGTGGAGAGCGATAAGCTGAAATAATATGGAAGGGTGCACTAGATTCTGTAGCAGTATGTAAGGCATGGAGTAAGTCGATAAGATCTGTGTTAATTTCATGCACTTCATTTGCACGGTGATCTCGTAGGATATAATTTATCTCATTCAAGCAATTTGTATCATACTGACCATTTACCCAGTATTTTGTATGTAATTCTTCGTGAGTATGCAGATTAACGATACTTAAAGTTCTTTCTAATGAGTTATCAGTATTTGCATGAATAATATTAGAAAAAGTACCCGTCGCAGTCATAGCGATTGAGTATTTTAAAAAGCTGCGTCGGTTAACTTTTAGGTGTTGAAGTGCACCTGGGTTTTTTTCCACAAATCATCCTTGTATACATACTAGTTTTATTATTGTGCAGTATTATACAAGTTGTTAGCAATTTGGCTATCTCGTTTGTAGATATCAGGTCGAAAATTGATGACGCCGAGCTCATCTGCCCAAGCAGTCATATAGGTTATATGGATTGGAATGGGGTTTTCTAGTTTTACAACTTTTGTTTTATCTCTGTTTGCAAAATAATCAAATTTTTCATCAGTCCAATCTGTTGAAGCTGACAATAAAACTTTTGCAAATTCAAATGGATGTTCTACCCGAACACAACCGTGGCTAAAAGCGCGATAATTTTGTGAAAACAAACTGCGTGATGGGGTATCGTGCAGATAAACACTATAGTTATTAGGGAACATAAACTTAACCCTTCCTAGTGCATTTTTCTTTCCAGGATCTTGACGGATGCGTATGGGTGCATTTTCAGGGTCTATGTTTTCCCAATCTACAAAACTAGGGTCAATGAAGGTGTTTTTATTATTTATTTTCGAAATAATCTTCATATTATTATTTGAAAGGTATTCTGGATTTTCTTGAAGTTTGGGAATTATTTCATTCTTCGTGATTGAGGTAGGTATATTCCAATATGGATTTAATACTAGTTCGGTGATTTCAGAAGTTAACACAGGGGTTTTATTTTTTTTCTTACCAACTACTACGCGTGTTTGATATATCGTTTTACCATTTTCAATTACATATAATTTATATTCTGGGACATTAACCAATATATATCGGCTTTCACCTAACTCTGATATTTGTTTAGCACGATGTAAGTTGACCTCAAGTTGTATTCTACGCGACTTAAGTGTCTTGTTAATTTCTCGAGCGGTTCTTTTTCCAAGCACTCCATCTGCATCCAGGCCATGTCTAAGTTGAAATTTACTAACGCTTAATGCCAGGGCTTCATCATAGTTAGGTGTTAAAGTGTCCGTATTTTGATAGTCACCTAATTGAAACAGCTTATTTTTTGCTTTGATGACTTCAGGTGATATGTCTCCAATTGAAAGAGATTTTTTTTGTAAAATGATGGGTTCAAAATCATCATTTAACTCACGATAAGTTTCTATTGCATTTAGTAATCTTGTGTAAGGGTCTTGGTTTTGGTACCTATTATTATTTGCTTGAGGGGCAGTGGCTACGGTTGTGTTTTTTGTATATTCAGATAGAAATAAATCATCTTCAAATAAAGCATATTCATCCACCAAGTCAAATGAAACGGAGCTGGCATTTATATGCTTAGCTAATTTCACATATGCATGGGTAAAAGTAACATCTGATTTGCCTAAAATAGCAGGGTCATCAATCGTAGTCTCTAAAAAATACTTTATTATTTCTAGATCATAGTCTTTGGGGTTTAATCCAAGTTTTCTTGCGTTTGAAATTGCGTTATATAAAGCATGAGCATTATTATTATATGAATAACCATTGCTCCATATAGGGGTAAGTTCTCTTGATTTATATAAATTGGCTACTTCTTTAATATATTTAAATGATGAATTATTTAATGCATAGGTTAATCCTTCATTTAGAGTATTTACTGATTCATTCTTGCTAATGGGCTGCGAAACATTGTTAGCAAATACAGAAGAGGAGTTGGCTGCAATAATTAAAAAAGCAATGATGAATACTCGACATAGTACGTCGAAATCCATAGTCAACTTAGGCAATTTTGTAATTGCTTTAGTTATAAGCATGTCGTCTCTCTCCTTGGACGTGATTCATCTTCCATGTGAATACACTCACTAAGCGTAAGGCATACTGTGATTTGCTTCTTTGTTCCAGTTCACGACTACAATAAAACTATGAAATAAACCTTTATTATTTGATGAAAATCAATGTATTGCTTATAAAATATTATTTTTCAATGAGTTATTATTTTATTGGATAATGATAATGCTAAGTCTATTTAGCATTTGTATGACGTTATGTTGATGGTGTGTGCTCGTGGAATAATTAACCGAAAGATAATTTCTGCCTATAACCAATTCATTTCTGGTGTAATATTCGCAATCAATGCAAGGATGAATAATTAGTTATATGAAAATACATGTCTTCAATACACTGACACGAAAAAAAGAAGAGTTTGTTCCGGGTGATCCTGAGCGCGTAACCATGTATGTGTGTGGGCCAACGGTTTATAGTCACCCGCATATTGGTAACGCAAGGCCTGCAGTTGTCTTTGATACCTTTTTTAGACTTTTACAGCATGAATATAGTCATGTTATTTATACTAGAAACATTACTGATGTAGATGACAAGATCAATGCTTCAGCATTGAAAGAAAACACTTCAATAGACAAAATTAGTAAGCGGTTTACAGATATATATCATGATGACATGGGTGCACTAGGTGTTTTGCCGCCAACAATCGAGCCGCGTGTTACTGAGCATATGCCACAAATTATCAATATGATTCAACGTTTAATAGAGGATGGGCATGCTTATGAGGCTGAGGCGCATGTGCTTTTTGATGTTCCTTCTTATCATGAGTATGGAAAGTTGTCGGGCCGTAATCAGAAAGAAGTATTGGCGGGAGCCCGCGTAGAAGTGGCTCCTTTCAAAAAAGATCCGTCTGACTTTGTTCTCTGGAAGCCTTCTACTGAGGATCAACCAGCATGGAACAGTCCCTGGGGTGCGGGTCGGCCCGGGTGGCACATTGAATGTTCCGCGATGATAAAAGAACATTTGGGAGAAACGATTGATATCCATGGTGGTGGTCAAGATTTGGTGTTTCCGCATCATGAAAATGAAAGAGCACAAACCACCTGTGCACATGGTGGTAATCTATTTAGCCGCTACTGGATACATAATGGCTTTGTGAATGTTGATCAAGAGAAGATGTCTAAATCAATTGGCAATGTTTTGCTAGTAAAAGAATTATTGGCACAAGCTCCGGGAGAAGCTATTCGTGTAACACTACTAAGCACTCATTACCGCAGCCCATTAGATTGGACTGATGATGCACTTGCACAGTCTTCAAGAAATTTAGACAAGCTTTATGGTGCGTTACAAGAGTTGCAAGAGATAGACGTGGAGGTATCTCCTGAAGATGTCTCTACTAATTTTTTGCAAGCGCTTAAAGATGATTTGAATACGCCTGCAGCTTTTGCTGAACTGCACAAGTTAGCTAAGCAAGCCAACAGTGAAAAAGATCTTGCTTCAAGAAGTATACTTAAAAAACAAATTTTGGCTGCTGGGAATATGCTTGGGATATTACAACAAGATCCAAATGAATGGTTTCAGGGAGTTAGTAATATAGATGAAAAAGAGGTTCAATTTTTATTAGATACTAGGGCTCAAGCAAAACAAGACAAGAATTTTGATTTGGCAGATGAAATTCGAGATAAAGTCACTGCAATGGGAGTTCAAATACAAGATCATCCCGATGGCAGTTCGAGTTGGAGAAAGCTCTAGTAAACAGATGGGAAGGTAGAGAACGTTATGAATGATATAAGTGTCGAAGAAGTAAGCCCTAAGAAAGGTTTTAGTGGTAAACAAGTCTTTTTAATAATTCTGGTAACCATGCTGGTAGCAGTTGTGTTGACATACTTTGTGCTGCAGCGTTATGTGTTCGCTAAGGAGTTTAAGCCTGTCCATTTATCACAAACTGAAACGGTAGTATTGAATGAAAAATTACATGCACTAGGGTTTCAGCCTGATACAACGGTTGCTAATGATAAACCTAAAAAGAAAAAATCATTATGGGGGTCGCGTGACAAAGAGGTTGATCATGAGGATGTGAATAATATAGAAGAACTGGAAAATGGCACGGCATTAACTCCAGAACCATATAAAGAAGATGCAAGTAAACGCGAAATAAATTTTAGTGAAAAAGAGCTTAATGCCATGCTCGCCAAAAATACAGATATGGCTAAGCGTGTGGCGATTGATTTAGCAGATGATTTGGCAAGTGCAAAAATGATTATTCCCATGGATCCAGATTTTCCTTTTATTGGTGGCAAGGCTCTGAGGGTTAATACTGGATTGGGATTGTCATTTGCAAATGACAGGCCAGTAGTGATTCTGAAGGGTGTGAGTATTATGGGCGTGCCGATTCCAAATGCTTGGCTAGGCAACTTAAAAAATGTTGATATGGTGCAAGAGTTTGGTTTAGAAAGTGGCTTCTGGAAAACATTCGCTGCAGGCGTTGAGTATATTAATGTCGATGATGGAATGCTGCAGATTAAATTAAAAGAATAAATGTCATTGATTGGTGAATGCTGCTTATTCTGGGTGAAAATCTAAATGCGTGGACTCGTCCCACCTGACCCAGAAGGTGGTGTTTCAGAAATACAGTTTGCGGTAGTGTATGCCCCAAATTTAAATAAATCAGGTCGTAATCGTAAGCGCTTTTCTGCAAATTGCATTGAACTTAAAACTACAGCTGATGAAGCTTACGCCTGTGCAGCTCAGCAGAGCGATCGTTATGCGGCAAAAGTATTAGGTCCGTCGAAGTCCTCAGAAGGACAGTATATTTTTTACTTGATTGAATGGCTTACATCTGGGTCAGAAACCTAGAAAAATAGACACAGAACGATAGATACAGAACAGAAGTCTAAACAAGAAATTTTGATTTAAGCTTAAAACTTAAGGTCTTATAGCTCAAGATCGAATAGAATTGATATTATGAATTCCTCAGCAATCTATGTAGAAGCACCGGCACGATTACACTTGGGGTTTTTAGATCTGCACGGTAGTTTAGATAGGCGGTTTGGTAGTGTCGGGCTTACCTTAGATGGGCTAGCGACTAAAATTATTGCTCGGCCTTCAGACCAGCTAAAAATAGTGGGTGACCCTTCTGGGCGGGTGAAAAAATATGCTGAAAAGTTTATTGCGTATAAAGGTCTTTCCAGCAACGTTGAGCTAGAGGTTGTTGAACAGATTCTTGATCATTCTGGGTTAGGTTCTGGGACACAATTAGCCATAGCCGTAGGTACAGCACTCTCACGGTTATTTGAAATTGACTGTGACAGCGCAGAAATTGCTGTTTTATCAGATCGCGGTGCAAGATCAGGAATCGGAATAGGTGGATTTGATCATGGTGGGTTTCTCGTTGATGCAGGGCGTAATTCTGAAAGTGATGTGCCGCCAATAATTTCTCGTTTGGAGTTCCCGTTAAATTGGCGTGTGATTTTGATATTTGATAAAAGTCAGCGTGGTTTACATGGGCAGGATGAAGATGCCTCTTTTGCACAATTGCCTGATTTTTCATCGCAAACAGCCGAAAAATTATGCAGGTTAGTGCTTATGCGGATATTACCTGCGATATGTGAAAAGAATATTGATACATTTAATCTAGGTATATATGAATTGCAGAGATGTGTCGGTGAATATTTCGCCTCAGCCCAAGGAGGGCGTTATACTAGCTCGACGGTAGCCGAAGCGTGTGGATATTTGGAGTCCTTAGGTGTCAAAGGAGTAGGTCAAAGTTCTTGGGGACCTACAGGTTTTGCATTTGTGGATAGTGAAACTAATGCCCATCTAATGTTACGCAAGTTACAGTCAAAGTTTGAGTCTGTTATAGATTTAAACTTTAAGATTGTTACGGGTAGAAATACAGGTGCAATCGTGAAAAAATTTGAAGAAAAAGAAATTGAAAAACAAGAAACTACTTCTTTATCTAAATCAAATAAGTCTTAAACAACTCTATGTATTTAATATATACACAAGTTGCTTAATGCATAGAAATTTTTAATTAATTTTATCTATTAGTAATAAACAAGAGAGTAAATAATGGAAAAGCCATACATCCTTCACATGTTCACACCTGCAAAAAATTTAAGTCCTTTTGACGTTAATATGGCATTAGATGCTGGCTGGGATAACACAGTGGGTTATACAGATGTAGAAAAGGATGATGTTCAAGCATTAACTCAGGATGCAATATTTTCACGTAGCCCTTCTGGATTGAAACGAACAGGTATCTTTTTAGGCGGTCGAGATATGCATATGGCCATGGATATGATGGAAATTGTCCAGGAATCAATGGTTCCACCCTTTAAAGTATCTTGTTTTGCAGATCCTAGTGGTGCGTTCACTACTGCTGCAGGCATGGTGGCATCAGTCGAACAAGCATTAAAAGATAAGCACGGTACTGATCTGAACGGTAAGTGTGTAATTGTTATGGGCGGTACTGGGCCCGTAGGTTCAACTGCGGCAGTATTAGCAGCCAAAGCGGGTGCTTCAAGTGTGAAAATTTTAGGACGTAAAAAAGATAAATCACAGCGAGTAGCAGCCCTATGTAATAGCGAATATGGTGCAGATCTCACAGGTATTGAAGGTGAAGCCAATGACGAGATTGACGGTATTGTCGATAAGGCAGATGTGATTTTGGCTTGTGCAGCAGCAGGTGTGCAAGTGATCACCGAGGAGCATATTAAAAATGCTGCAACAAGGTTAAAAGTAGCTGCAGATGTTAATGCGGTTCCACCGTCAGGAATATATGGGCTAGATGTGATGGGTGCATGTGAGCCAATCGAAGGGTCTAAAAATGCTTTTGGCATCGGTGCGCTAGCCATTGGTAATGTGAAATATCAAACACAACATAGATTGTTACAAGAGATGCACGATAGAGATGAACCAATTTACATTCATTTTGAACGTGCGTTTGATGTGGCTAGAGAAATTGTTCAAGGCAAATAGTGCAGGGAAAATTTTGCAGGGAAAATAGTTAACTAATCTCTTAATATGGCTGGGCACGATGACCTCGCCTCATTATTTAGTCGTCGCAACTTCAGGTCGTGCTATTGCGCAGGGCCTGAGTTCGCTAGGATGTTCAGTAGCTGTTATTGACGGGTTTGCAGATTGCGACACCCAAACCATAGCCACTGAGGTGAAAAAAACCAAACGGTCCCAGTTTGGACTTGATCACGATGGTGTTTTACTCGCAGTTCAACGTTTACGGTCCAATGCATCATTCGATGGGATATTGTACGACGCCGCAATTGAATCGAATCCTAAATTATTGGATTTAATTGATATAGAACCGGTACTCGGCAATTCAATTCAAGTTATTGAGGCCACAAAAAATACTGAGATATTTTTTTCGATATTAGACCAGCATTCTATTCCTTATCCAGAAACTGCATTTAGTTTATCTTCGAAGCTTTATATTGGAAACGCTTGGCTACTAAAATATGCCCAAGGCACAGGTGGAATAGGTGTAACGCCATTAACTAAAAATACTGAAATAGCAGAAAATGCTTATTTTCAAGAGAAACTGGAAGGTGTTTCATTTTCAATTACATTTTTAGCGAACAGCAATGAAATTTTTGCATTAGGCTTCAATACACTATGGACGGTACCGCTTGGAATGACAGTGCCATATGCTTATGCCGGTGCGATTAATGAAGTAAAGTTAGAAGAGAGTATTCTAGAAGTCGCATTGAAGTATGCGAAAGTTTTGGTCAAAGAATTTAAGCTAATCGGATTGAACAGTATAGATTTTATATATGCAAATGATTCGGTCTATGTTTTAGAAATTAACCCTCGTATACCTGCAACTTATGAACTATATGAGTCAAAAAATGGTGACGTGATTCGTCAACATATTCAAGCATGTGTTGATAAAACGTTGCCTAAATCAAGAAACAAAACCCTGTTACGAGCACATGCTATTGTGTATGCACAATCAGAATTAGTAATTCCAGACACCATGGCTTGGCCATTATGGGCCGCGGATAGACCCCACGCGCAAGAAGTTATAAAGAAATTTGAGCCTGTATGTAGTATTTTTGCAGGGGGTAGAAATTATGCTCAGGTAAATGAGATGATAAAAACTCGTAAACGATCTATTCTTGCTACCTTGCTAACAAAGTAAGCCCGTAAAGTTTATCAAAAACCCTATAAAACCAATCACCCATAATTTAGAAGGAAGAATTCAATGATCAGTGTGAATGAATTAGCTAAACCATTAGTACATGAACTGATATCAAAAAGTGAAGCTTTGCGTGTAAATGTTGGAAAATTTTCTAACGGAGCTACGTATATAGATGCAGGCATTGATTGTGTGGGCGGATTAGAAGCGGGAAGAATCATTGGTGAAATATGTATGGGTGGCTTGGGTAATGTGAATCTCTACCATGCTTCAGCTGTAGATGACTGGCCATTATCACTTCATGTACATACCTCCCACCCAGTATTAGCTTGTTTAGCAAGCCAGTATGCAGGCTGGAGTTTGTCGCATGAAAAATTTCATGCATTAGGTTCCGGTCCGGGTCGTGCAATTGCGTTGAAAGAGCCGTTATTCGAAGAGCTAGCATATAAAGATGAATGTGATAGTGCTGTATTTGTATTAGAGGTTGATACCCTTCCACCAATTGAAGTTATTGATAAGGTTGCAGAGACGTGTAAGTTATCGCCCAATGCATTAACCTTTATTTTAACACCAACTAGTTCTATTGCTGGAAACATGCAGGTGGTAGCGCGTGTTTTAGAAGTTGCAATGCATAAAACGCATGAGCTACATTTTCCCTTGGAACATGTTCTTGATGGTTCTGCTAGTGCACCATTATCACCACCCATTCCAGATTTTGTAAAAGCAATGGGCCGTACCAACGATGCAATTTTATTTGCGGGTAGAGTACAGTTATTTGTAAAAGGTGATGACGATGCAGCAGAAAAATTAGCTAAGGAGCTTCCATCTAGTTCATCGCGAGATTATGGAAAGCCTTTTGCTCAAATTTTTAAGGATTATGAGTACGACTTCTTTAAGGTTGATCCTATGTTGTTCAGTCCTGCTTCAGTGATGGTTACAGCGGTAGATAGTGGTAAAACTTTTAGAGGTGGTGCACTCGACCCAGCTCTTTTAAATACATCGTTCTCATAAATTAACCATTAGGTTTTTTCTATGACAGGGCATATTGCGCTTGTAACAGATGATCCTGGTTGGCATGGGAAAGCATTACATGATGCGTTTGCAAGAAAAGGATACAAATGTACAAACGTATCTTTAGCAGATTGTTTTATCAATGTTGATGCTCATAAAAAGGTTAATAAGCAAATTAACAGCTTGTACATGCCGGGCTTTAATGATGCGTTACCTGATGGTGTATTCGTGCGAGGGGTGCAAGGTGGCACCTTAGAGGAAGTGGTTTTTTATCTAGATGTGCTACATGCTTTGCATGAGCTAAATATTCTAGTTTACAACAGTGCTCGAGCTATTGAACGTAGCGTTGATAAAGGCATGA
>CAZFEP010000004.1:0-30799 GCA_964517365.1 uncultured Thiotrichales bacterium
AAATGGACCAGAAAAATGGACCAGAAAAATGGACCAGAAAAATGGACCAGAAAAATGGACCAGAAAAACGGACCAGAAAAACGGATTAGGTAAACTATGGAACTTAGCTCAGAGCTTCGCAGCGCATTTTTAAATTACTTTAAAGAACATGGTCATGAAATCGTGCCCTCTAGCCAGCTAGTGCCCGGTAAAGATGCCACCTTGTTATTCACTAATGCTGGTATGGTGCAATTTAAAGATGTATTTCTAGGAAAAGAATCACTTAACTATAACCGTGCAACTTCGAGTCAGCGTTGCGTACGTGCGGGTGGCAAGCATAATGATCTCGAAAATGTAGGTTATACCGCAAGACACCATACTTTTTTCGAAATGTTGGGTAATTTTAGTTTTGGAGATTACTTTAAAGCTGAAGCGATTCACTATGCCTGGGACTTTCTTACAAAGATAGTCGGTTTGCCAGAAGAAAAGTTATGGGTGACCGTTTTTGAAGAGGATGATGAAGCAGAAAAAATTTGGCTAAATGAAATTAAAATAGATAAAAATAAATTAGCTCGCATTGGTGCAAAAGATAACTTTTGGTCTATGGGTGATACCGGTCCATGCGGGCCGTGTACTGAAATATTTTATGACCATGGAGATAAAGTGCCAGGTGGGCCGCCAGGCACACCTGAAGAAGATGGTGATCGATATGTAGAAATATGGAATTTGGTGTTCATGCAATACGATCGTGATAAGCAAGGTAATTTAAATCCATTACCAAAACCATCAGTAGATACCGGCATGGGGTTAGAACGATTGGCTGCAATACTGCAAGGTGTTACGAATAATTATGATACCGATCTATTTACTGGAATCATTCAGGCTGCTGCAGATATTGCAAATGTTAAAGATACATCGATTCCTTCATTACGAGTGATAGCAGATCATATACGATCATGTAGTTTTATGATTGCAGATGGAGTGATTCCTTCGAATGAAGGTCGTGGCTATGTGTTACGTCGTATCATACGCCGCGCAGCGCGTCATGGTAATAAACTCGGTATCACTGAACCTTTCTTCTATAAGTTAGTTCAGCCTTTAGTAGATAATATGGGTTCAGCTTATGCGGAGTTGGTGGATGCGCAAACTCGGATAGAAAAAGTGCTTGAAATTGAAGAGCAACGCTTTAACGAAACCCTTCATCAAGGCATGCGAATTTTGCAAGATGATATAAAAAGCCTCTCAAGCGATACTATCTCAGGTGAAACTGTTTTCAAGTTATATGACACCTATGGTTTTCCAGCAGATTTAACGGCTGATGTAGCGCGTGAGCATAAACTAAAAATCGACGAATCCGGGTTCCAAAAACAAATGGAAGCACAGCGTGAGCGTGGTCGTCTAGCCAGTCGCTTTGATGTGGATTATGACGCGTCCATTGCTGTGCAATCCAATACAACCTTCACCGGATACGACTTGATTGAAGATGTGGGTGTTGTGAATGAAATATTTGTTAACAATGAAAGTGTAGACGTAATTAATGAAGGCGAGTCTGGATTTATTGTATTGGATCAAACTCCTTTTTATGCGGAATCTGGCGGCCAAGTAGGTGATCACGGTGTGTTGAAAGTAAAGCAGTCAAGCTTTGAGGTAACGGATACGCAGAAACATGGTAATGCTCATGTGCACATAGGCAAACAAACCAGTGGTTCTTTGTATGTGGGTGATAAAGCCAATGCAATCATTGATTCGACGCATCGACAAGCAACTGTACTCAATCATTCTGCAACGCATTTAATGCATGCTGCATTACGCCATGTTTTGGGAACACATGTGCAACAGAAAGGTTCATTGGTTGCTTCAGATCGCTTGCGTTTTGATTTTTCTCATGATGCACCCATTAGTGTGCAAGACTTGTTAGAAATTGAAGCGATTGTCAATCAACAGATTCGCCTAAATACTGCTGCAAAAGCTGACACTATGTCAAAAGATGAAGCGCTTGAAGCCGGTGCCATGGCATTGTTTGGTGAAAAGTATGGAGACCAAGTGCGCGTATTAACTATAGGTGAATTCTCGGTTGAATTGTGTGGTGGTGTACATGTAAAGCGTGCTGGAGACATTGGATTATTTAAGATTATGTCTGAGACAGGCATTGCTTCCGGAGTTCGTCGCATAGAAGCCGTTACGGGTGATGGAGCATTGCAGTGGATTAAAGAAAGTGAAGATCAATTGTCTACCATTGCAAATGTGGTGAAGTCCTCTGCTTCTGATGCAAAGAATAAGGTTCTGCAACTTGTAGAGCGTAATAAGGTGTTAGAAAAAGAGCTTAATCAACTAAAAGCTAAACTTGCGATGCAAGCAGGAAGTGACTTGGCGTCTTCTGCGATTGATATTGATGGCATTAAAGTGCTTGCACATAACGTGGAAGGTGCAGACCCCAAATCATTGCGTGACACACTAGACCAGCTAAAAAATAAACTTGGTAGTGCTGCGATCGTGCTAGGAACAAGCAATGGTGATAAAGTAAGCCTGATAGCAGGAGTAACCAAAGATCAGACGGGTCGAATAAAAGCAGGAGATTTGGTTAATGCGGTAGCGATTCAAGTAGGCGGCAAAGGCGGTGGGCGCCCTGATATGGCTCAAGCAGGTGGTACTAACCCTGCAGCATTAGAAGCAGCCCTCCAATCTGTGCCTGAATGGGTGCGTAATCATTTATAATCATATTGCTGGAAGAGTTAAATCAGTAAATATCTAGTATATTCCTTACCTCATCATTAGAATCTAATCACAGTGCTTTTAGCATTACATCACCATAATACCTAGTATCATTTTTTAAAGGGATCGTTATTTAGCATGGCGCTAATCGTACAAAAATTTGGCGGGACATCAGTAGGTACTGTGGAGCGTATTGAAAATGTGGCTGAAAAAATCATTGCTACTAAAAATAAAGGTAACCAGGTTGTAGTGGTAGTGTCTGCTATGAGTGGCGAAACCAACCGTTTAATTGGCTTAGCAGAAGAGGTGCAAGGTACTAAAACTCCTGTTGGTCGTGAACTGGATGTATTAGTTTCTACGGGTGAACAGGTCACTATTGCGTTGTTATCTATGGCGTTGCAAAAAAGAGATTGTGATGCAGTCTCTTGCACAGGAGGCCAGCTGAATATTCGTACCGATAATAAATTCAATAAAGCGCGAATTCAGGATATAGATGGGGATCGATTAAAAAAGCTTTTGAATGATGGCAATGTTGTCGTGGTAGCAGGTTTTCAAGGCGTTGATAGCGAGGGCAATATTACCACTCTAGGGCGTGGTGGTTCAGATACCACTGCCGTTGCGCTTGCGGCATCAGTGAAAGCGGATGAATGCCAGATTTATACAGATGTAGATGGTGTTTACACTACGGATCCAAGAGTGGAGCCTAATGCAAGGCGTCTTTCGCGTATTACATTTGAAGAAATGTTAGAGATGGCCAGCTTAGGATCAAAAGTATTACAAATTCGCGCAGTAGAGTTTGCCGGTAAATATGATGTGCCTCTTAGGGTTTTATCATCATTTGAAGAAGGGCCAGGCACATTAATAACGTATGAGGATGACAGCATGGAAGATCCATTAATCTCAGGTATTGCTTTTAATCGTGATGAAGCGCAGCTGACCATAAAAGATGTGCCGGATCAGCCGGGTGTTGCCGCACATATTTTGGGTCCAATATCCGCTGAAAACATCGAAGTAGACATGATTGTGCAAAATGTAGGCAGAAAAGATACTGCAGATTTCACCTTCACTGTGCATAGAAATGACTATGAGAAAGCGTTAAAAGTACTTGAAAATACTACAGAAATACTGGGTGGAGGACGTGTAGGTGGTGATCCTAATATCGTAAAATTATCATTAGTTGGTGTAGGGATGAGGTCACACGCTGGAATTGCGAGTAGAATGTTCAAAGCACTTGCGGACGAGAAGATAAATATCCTTATGATCTCGACTTCTGAAATTAAAATTTCGGTCGTGATAGAGGAGAAATATCTGGAACTTGGTGTCAGGACATTGCATGAAGCATTTGAGCTTGACCAAGCGAAAGAAGAAAATCATTAGACTTGTAGGTGTGCTAGAAAAATAACAGAAGACAAAATAACAGAAGACAAATTACAAAACAGCTTTGGTACGGAGAGAAACCAAATGAGCGGCTATTATCTGGTAAAGTTGATAGTTGAATTGGTGAACTAAATAATAATAAAAAACGTATAAAACGGATTATCTAGGAGATACGGGAATGCTGATTTTGACCAGGAGAGTTGGTGAAACATTGATGATCGGAGACGATGTTACGGTCACAGTGCTAGGTGTTAAAGGCAATCAAGTGCGTATAGGAGTAAATGCTCCACGTGATGTTGCTGTGCATCGTGAAGAGATTTACGAGCGAATAAAGCGCGAAAAAACGAATACTAATGAGTCAACTGGCTAGTTTGTTATTAACAAGTAGTACGAACTAGTGACTTGCTTGCGCGAATAACGTTAGTGGACAGGTAGAGTTTGCTTGCTTGGTAAACGCTGCGGTTCATTTTAAACCCCTATTATATGCCTTAGTGTAAGCCTTAATAGTAAGCCTGAAAGTAATAATCTTACTCAAATATAAGGTTGGGTCTTTCAAGATTTTCTTGGGCGGACGGCCTAAGTAAACCAATATTTTGATGGCGGAGAGGGAGGGATTCGAACCCTCGGTACGGTCACCCGTACAACTCCTTAGCAGGGAGCCCCAATCGACCACTCTGGCACCTCTCCGAATTGAAAGAGATTATATCGAATACCTAATAATATATGTAATTCTAATCTGGATATTCGCTATAATCGCTCGCTTTGTTATATGCGCCCGTAGCTCAGCTGGATAGAGTACTCGGCTACGAACCGAGCGGTCGGGAGTTCGAATCTCTCCGGGCGCGCCAACAATAAAAAAGGCCCTGAATGGGCCTATTTTAATACTGCGCTATATTTGACCAGCAATGGTTTAATAATTGCTATCTGAGTTCTCCATTTATCTAGTATGGTGTACGTACTTGTTAGCGTTCAGATATATATTTCTTTTGTTCGTCTGTCAGTTTCAAAGTTGGATAGCCTTCCAAATATACCCAATCCGTATTTTTTGCAGGGATGTGACATCCAAAGCAGTTGTTGAAACCTTCTCCTTTCCAGTTTTTAGTGACATTGATATTGGGCTGGTCAGATTTGAATAACGCCCAACCCCAACCACCACCCCAGCGTGCATCACCTTCGAAACGCTGATTGTTGTCTTTAACCATTACAAACCAGACACCAACATCGGTTGCCCAATGAGCCTTTCCCGTTGTGCGTACAGCATTGTCGGTATTACGAACCTCTTTAACAAGTGTTGCTCCATCAGGCCATTTTCCAGTTTTATTGAACGCGATAACTGCGCTTGGTTCAGCATAAACATCATGAATACCTGGTCCTGGAGCGCCTTCTTCCTCAGGCACATACCAACTGCCAAGATGTGTCCATTTTTCGCGTACATTTGTTGGTCGTGTAATATTTCCTTGTTTATCAACATAAGGTGAAAAAGTTGAATTTGGTGATTCCTCAGCATTGGCTGTGACAGCCAATGCTGAAATTAAACTGATACTAATAATACATAAAATTTTCATAATTGTTCCTCACTCGATTTGTTATTTTTAAATAAGAATAAATTAAACCAAGCAAATGTCTGTTAGCTAGTTAACAGTCGCTAGCTAATTGTTTCAATGTATCTGGTTTATCTATACATATATGGGTGCGAGAATAACTGAGGATACCGCGTTCACGCAGCTGATTAAGTAATGTACTAACTACTGGTCGACTTGCACAAACCATTTCAGAGAGTTCTTGTTGGTTTAAGTGGATGTCTACAAGATAGCCATGAGCGCATGGACCGCCTTGATGCACGACTAGGTCATTTAATATTAATGCAATGCGCTTGTTAACATTAGCCTGTGTTAATGCTTCAATTCGTAAATTTTGTGTTTGCCTATGATTAGAAAGTTGCTCGATTAGTGCAAGTCCAGTCTCATTACTTTGCGCAAGTAAATTCTTGAAAACGTTATTGGGTAATGCATAGAAATGTATATCGCCTTTTGAGGTAGCGGTTTCATAAGCAATTGCACCATTAAAATTATTCAAGCAGGGGCTAAACCATTCGTTCTTGCTAATAATCGTTGTAATTAGGTTTTTGCCATATCGTGAGATTTGACTTAGTTTCACATAGCCGAATGTAAGCAAGAACACCTGATTGCAAAATTCGCCTTGATTATAAATCGTGCTATTTGTTTTAACGTATTTTGCATATATAGAGATATCAGGAATGAGCTGCTTGAGATTTGATTCCAGATTAATGTTTTGAAGAGAGCTCATATTTGATTTCATTAATTTTGACTACATATTTGACTCTAAGATTTTCCACTAGGCAAAGTATTAAATCTGTATGAGTTAATTCTGAATATATTACAGTGAGATAATGTGAAATCAATATTGTCTTCTTTGTTAACCTTACTCTTAGTTGGTTGAATTGGAAATAGGCTAAATAGTATGCTTAACAGGCTTATAGTTTGCAGGGCAATTCAGTGATAATTATTACAGTAATACAATCTTATAGGTTGATCAGCATTGTTCGATAAATACTTCAATATTGATGAAGCAGTATTTTCAATTGCTCCTAACCCAAAATACTTATATTTAAGTAAGCAGCATGAAGAAGCTTTAGCGCATCTTATTTATGGCGTAACCCGCAAAGGTGGATTTGTATGCTTAACCGGTGATATCGGGACAGGTAAAACCACTATCTGTCGATGCATGTTTGAGCAACTTCCAGAAAACACTGATATTGCATTTGTTATTAACCCTAAGTTTTCGCCAAAAGAACTTTTAGCTTCTATATGTGATGAATTGCAGATTGAATATTCTTCGTTTCAACCAGGCATAAAAGAATATGTAAAAAAACTTAATCAATATTTAATCAAATCACATGGCAAAGGTCGTTGCACGGTTCTGGTTATTGATGAGGCACAAAATCTAAGTGTAGAAGCGCTTGAGCATGTTCGAGCACTTACAAATCTAGAGACAAATGATCAAAAACTGCTGCAAATAATACTAATTGGACAGCCAGAATTAAAAGTATTGCTCGCAAAGCCTGAACTTGAACAAGTTAATCAAAGAATTACTGCGCGTTTTCATATTGGTCCATTGAGCCTAAATGAAACTAACCATTATATTAATCATCGTTTGGCCGTCGCCGGGGCGACAAAAAAAATATTCAGTATTTCAAACATTAAACAAATTTTCAGATTGTCAAAAGGCGTTCCTCGCAGAGTCAATATATTGTGTGATCGTATTCTATTAGGCGCTTATACAATACGTAAAAGTAAAATTACATCAGAAATTATTTCTCAATCTGCACAAGAAGTTTTTGGTGAAACACCTGTTTACACTAGTATCTTACCAAAGGCATTGGCTGCAAGTGTTGCTGTTTTGTTGATGTCAGGATTAGTAACGTTTGCCTATCAAAACTATTCTGTTGATAAGCCGATATTACAAAGTTCATTAAATATACTTACTGAAGAAAATGTTCAATTTTCATCTCAAGATAAAGAGATGGATTTGCTTGAACCTAGTATTAAACATAAATCTGGCACCAAAGATGACTCTAAAGATGAAGTTGTTTCTAAAAGTGATCTTGTATCAAATTATAATGATACAGAAAAAGATTTAAATATTAGTGGCCAGGTGTTGGGTAAGAAGATATCACAAGCCAATGAAGTAAAGGATGATTTGCATGTTAGTGCAATACAGAAAAAAACTAGTGACGATACTAGTAAAGCAAAAAAGATAGAAGTAAATGAAAAAAAGGCAAGTTACATTGAGAAAAATGCTAGCAGTCGAGAAAAGGAGGATGCTATACAAGCACGTTCAAATGATGTGTCAAAAGCTATGCCTAAAACTATACCAAAAACTATACCAAAAACTATAATTGACGAGATGAATGAGGCGACAGTTGTAGGTGTTAAACAGACCTCTATTCAAAACCAGAATGGTTTTTATTTCACAGATTATGGTAAGGCATACCAGCAATTATTTAGATTATGGGCAATTAATTATTCATCGACTGATACAAGCCCTTGCGAATACGCATTTAAAAATCAGTTACATTGCTTCCAAGGCAGAGGCTCTATTGAGAAAGTGATTGGGTTAAATCGTCCTGTATTGCTGAAAAGTAAAGTAGATCATTATCAGCCTGGTTATATTGTAATGGTTTCAATAGAAAGTGATTATGCAGTGGTGATTGAGAAAGGAGATTATAAATTAATTCCTATTTCTGAAATTGAAGCAAACTGGAGTGGGGAATTTGAAATGCTATGGAGACCATTAAAACCCGGTACTACTTATATAAAGCCAGGACAAGAGGGTGATGCAGTAGCGTTGTTAGATAAAAAATTAGCGAATATACAAGGGCGTAACAGGATAGATCCACTTCCGGCAGTGTATTCTGATGATTTGGTGAATCAAGTGCGTGCATTTCAGATCGCAAATAATTTGCCTTCCGATGGTGTGGTTGGTCCAGTCACACAAATGTTCTTTAATAATAAAAGTATAGATACACCTTACTTGGTTAATAAATAGAAGTAATTATTATGTCATTTATACTCGAATCCATTAAGCAAGCTGAAAGAGAGCGTAAACTTGGTCAACAACAAGTACCAGAGATTTCTATTGAGTATACGGGAGCGCATATAGAAAATATTGAAGACAATAAAACTCGTTGGCGGGTATTTCTAATTGGGTTGACCGTTTCAGCAATTATAGTGTGGGCTTCTGCGTATTACTTGACAAATAGTGATAGGCGCCATAACCAGCAAGTTTCTGATAGTGCTCTAACTAGTATATCTTCTGGTACATCTATTAGTGCATCAACTGGTGCATTAAATGCTGATGCAAATGTAGATATTGCATCAAAAGATCAGGAAAGTTTGATGGTTGATGATTCTGTAAACATATCTGTTGCAAATAACAGCGTGCAACAAAAACTGATATTGGTTCCTGACGATACATTGCATACGTCTGATTTAAAATCTGTAAAACTGATTACAAAAGAAAGTAAAACACCCACCCAGATTGCTGTAAGTGAAGAAATGCAAGCTAATCAGTTAGCCAAAAAGAATCTTGTTCATTTGCCTATAGCTGCTGTTGAGGGAAAAAATGATGCTAATGTAAAATCTTATATAGAGAAGCCTAGCAACGAAAAATCAGGCATAAAAAAATCAAGTATAGAAAACCCAATACAAGCCGCAACAGAAAAAATAAAAGTTGCATCCGATAAGCAGGTACTTGCAAAAATCTATGCAGATTTAGCTGCATTAGAAGATGATGAGCCAAATGGGCTTGATGTAAAGTCAAGGATGGAACAAGTTGGGGAAAAACAAGTACAGATAAAAACTGCAAATTATGTGGTGCCTGAAGTAAGTGTATTACCAGGAGAGAAACAAACTCTTGATAAATTACCTAGTGATACCAATTATCGTCAGCAACATGAACGAGCTATTAGTAGTGGTGTGCCTAGTTTTGGCGAGCTTCCCTATGATGTCCAAGAAAGAATTCCAGACTTCAATGTTTCGGTGCATATGTTTCATGCAGATCCATTGCAACGGCGAATTAGAATAAATGGTCAAATGTATACGGAAGGGAAAAACCTTCAACGCGACTTGGCGTTAGTAGAAATTACCCGATATGGAGCGGTTTTTGATTATCAAGGTAGTTTATTTAGATTTAATGTTCGCTAATGAAGCTGCTATCGGGCCCTATATGGTTGTTTTAGTTATTAAATTCAATGCCTTATATTGAATATCCGTAATTTATACAAGTATTTTTAATTTTGTCGTATCAGTACTATGATTCCATAGTCGAGAATAATAATAATCCTGATTAATCAGGTAACTAGCGTCTTTTCTTCATAAACCTTGTTTGGTTAGCCCAATTGGGTTAAATCAAGTTAGTTAAATAAGAGCTCAAATAATCTTACGATGACGAATGCTGCCGTAACGCTGTCCAATGATGATATAGCTGAATATTTGCAACGTAGCGAGAAACTGCGTGAATCAGACTTGTCCAAAATTAAGCGTATGCAAGAAGAGACCCCAGATGTCTCGTTTGTATCAATGCTTAATAGATTGGGTGCGGTCAGTGATAAGGATATTGCTGAAGCGTTGGGTAGTTTATTGGCTTTGCCTATCGTTGATCGAGAAGAATATCCAGCGGAGGCAGTGTTGGATGGTGCGGTTTCTTTTCGTTTCCTCAAAGAGAGCTCTTCTATTCCTTTAGGTCAGCAAGAAGACAAAGTGGTATTGGTGATGGCGGACCCACTTGATCAGAATGTGATTGATGCGGTGCAAATTGCAACAGGAAAGTCAGTTGAGGTACGAATAGGTACGCTTTCGGATATAGACGAAGCCATTAACCAAATCTCCGGTCTTGACTCAAGCAAGATGGATCAAATCGTTGATGAAGTAAGTGTGGATGAAATTTCCGATGATGAGCTTGATCAATTAAAAGATTTAGCAAGTGAAGCACCTGTTATACGTTTGGTGAATTTAATAATGCAACGTGCAGCTGAACAGGGAGCTTCCGATATTCACATTGAGCCATTTGAAGGCAATCTAAAAGTTCGCTATCGAGTTGATGGTGTTTTGCAAGAGGTTGAGTCTCCACCACGACAGTTTGCAGCAGCCATAATTTCTAGAATAAAAATAATGGCTAAGTTGAACATTGCAGAGCGTCGTCTACCACAAGATGGAAGAATACGTAACCGTATTCAAGGTCGTGAATACGATATGCGTATTTCCACTGTACCAACGATGCATGGTGAAAGTGTTGTAATGAGATTATTAAACCAAGAATCTGTTGTCTTAGATTTTAAGGCACTTGGTTTTCAGCAAGCAGATCATGAAAAATTTGTTAATGCGTTACGTCAACCTCATGGGATGATTCTTCTTACGGGCCCTACTGGTAGTGGTAAAACCACTACATTGTATACAGCGCTAAGTCTATTGAATGAGCCTCATCGAAAAATTATCACAGTAGAAGATCCTGTTGAATATCAACTAGAGGGAATAAACCAAATTCAAGCAAAAGCGAGTATTGGTTTAACCTTTGCGAATGCATTGCGATCCATTGTGCGACAAGATCCCGACGTAATTATGGTGGGTGAGATGCGTGATATAGAGACTGCAGAAATTTGTGTGCAATCTGCATTAACAGGGCACCTTGTATTGTCAACATTGCATACCAATGATTCTGTAAGTAGCGTTACCCGTCTAATGGAAATGGGGGTTGAAGATTACTTATTAACATCAACACTCAATGCGGTTATTGCGCAGAGATTAGTGCGTGTTTTATGCGGTGAATGTAAAACGCAGGCAGATTTACCGGAAAAAGTTGCAAGAGAAGTGACGGCAGATGTTGAAAGTAAATATATGTATGTTCCGGGAGGTTGTGATCTATGTAACCAGACAGGTTATAACGGAAGAATTTCTATCATAGAAATGTTACTCATAAATGATGATATTAGAAAATTAATTCTTGAGCATGCAGATGCTTCAACCTTAGCTGCAGCGGCAATGAGCCAGGGCATGAAAACTATGTACCTGGATGGTTTGCAAAAGGTAGTTCAAGGCGTTACATCATTAGAAGAAATCTTAAGAGTAACTCAGGATGCATAGCTTATGTTTGGCGTGCCAGGATATTTAGTTAATTATGCCGATGTATGAATATAAAGCCACAACACTCGAAGGCAAAGTATTCGAGGGTCAACGTGAAGAGTCGGATCACAGCGCAATGATCAATTGGCTGCAATCGTCAGGTTATATTCCTATTTATGCTAAAGAGTCAAGCTCTTCGCCAGCAAAGTCGTTGAAGAAGTATTTTGCGACTTCAAAGAAATCGATTAATTCAAATCAACTATTAGCATTTACTGAGCAGTTGGCTACCTTGGTTAAAGCTAAATTGCCTGTAGACCATGCCTTACGGATTTTTAGAGATTTATCTGAGCATGAGAATGTTCGTGATATGTCAGCTTCGCTGTTGGAGGATGTAGAAGCAGGTAGTGATTTATCCAGTGCACTTGAAAAGCAAAAAACTGTTTTTAGTCCTTATTATATCAACATGGTGCGTGCTTCTGAGGCAAGTGGAAATCTAGAAATTGGGTTAACACGAATGCATGAATATTTAGAAAGTGCGAAGATTATGCGAGATAAATTAATTTCATCATTAATCTATCCATTAATTTTAGTTGTTGTGGCATTAGCTTCAATACTAGTAATTATGACGTTTGTTGTACCAAAAATTACTGAATTATTTGAGGGTAGCGAAGAGTTATTACCCGTTGCAACCAAAGTGGTTATCAGTATTTCTAACTTTGTTAGCAATTATTGGTGGTTATTAATAATCTTTTCTATCTTGTCGGTATTGTTTATCCGTTATCTGTTTGCATCTCCTAAGTATCGAAAATTTTGGGATTCAAAATTTTTAAAAGCCCCCGTGTTTGGAGATCTGTTGGTGAAGCATGAGACAGCTAAATTTACCAGTAGCTTGGGTAGTTTGTTGTCTAATGGTGTTCCGGTATTGTCTGCATTACCCATAGCTAAAGCAAATCTAACTAACAGTTTATTTCTTGAAAATATAAGTCGTGCAATGGAGCAGTTTAAAGAAGGTAAAAGTCTATTTCATACCTTGAGCATGGCTAAACTATTTCCATCTTTGGCTTTGCAAATGATAAAAGTAGGAGAGGAAACAGGTGAATTGGATAATATGCTTAAGCGTGTTTCTGAGATTTATGAAAAAGAAACTTCAAATGCTATGCAAAGAATGGTTAATCTGTTTGAGCCAGTAATTATTATCATATTAGGCATAGTTATTGGTGGAATTATAGTTTCGATATTACTTGGTATGGTAAGTATTAATGATTTAGCCTCATAAATTTTAAACAAGATAGTAAGAGAGTGATAAAGAATGATTATGTATAAAAATAATTATAAGTATTCTATAAAAAGAGCAAAAGGTTTTACTCTTATCGAATTATTGGTTGTGGTGGCAATCTTGGCGTTACTGGCAGGTATAGTTGGCCCCCAAGTAATGAAACGTTTGGGTGATTCAAAAACCAAAGCTGCAAAAATTCAAATCGAAGAGCTCTCTTCAGCGCTGGAGATGTATAAAATAGATACAAACCGGTATCCAACTACAGAACAAACGCTTCAAGCATTGGTGCAGCAACCAGCAGGTGTAGATGGTTGGAATGGCCCATATCTTCGTAAGAAATTTATCCCTCAAGATCCTTGGAAGAAAAATTATAGTTATCGTTATCCCGGCAGAAATGCAGAGTATGAAATATATAGTTTAGGTGCAGATGGCGCAGAAGGTGGTGAAAAAGAAAATCAAGATGTGTTGAGTTGGAATTGATCAATATTACTAAATTTATATAACTAAAATTATAAAACAACATGATAAAAATAAATCAATTAAATATGCGTAGAGGCAGTTTTGGTTTTACCTTGATTGAGTTGCTTATGACTCTGGTGATTGCAGTTGCTATTACGGCTATATCTGCAACCGCATACAGTCGCCTTTCTTCAAGTGCTGCGTTAAAGGCAACTTCACAAGACATATTAGTAACATTGCGGCGTGCTCGAATATCTGCAATTGCGAAAAGTGAAGAAGTTGCGTTTTCTGTTGACAACAACAAGCGAATTTACTGGGTTGCAGGTAGTAATCGGCAAAGGTTAATTGATTCATCTTTAGACTTGAAAATATTTTCAGCAAAAGGTTTAAGTTCTAATAAAAACATATCGCAAATTCGTTTTGCACCAGATGGAAGTTCCTCTGGTGGAGAAATTAAACTCACAAATGGAAAAAAAGTGTATAGCATTGTGGTTGAATGGTTATCAGGCAGAGTCGAAATTAAGTAGATGATGTCTTAATACATTATGATTTAAAAGCTTATGTGCAAGTTGCAACGTTTATATAAAATGGACTCTAAGCATGTTGGCGGTTTCACGCTGTTAGAGACATTGGTGGCTTTATCAGTTTTAGCAATTTCACTAGGTGTTACATACCAGGTTTTTTCTACTGCACTACAGGGTTCAACATTGGCTGATGACTATGCGCAAGCCAGTATGTATGCAGATTCACATCTTGCTGATGTAGGTAAAAAAGTGCACTTGTTACCTGGTGTTAGTGAAGGATCTTACAATCAAAGATATTCATGGAAATTAGAAGTGTTGCCAATAGACATATCTAATTCTCGTTCAGTTCTCAAAACAGTGAAACGGTATCAACTTGTTCTTAATGTGTACTGGCGAGCTAGAAAAGGACAGCGCTCTATTCGTGCAACGACATTTAGACTTGCAAGCGCTTAATCGTGAAGAATTGCAATTCATCTAGTTATCGATGCCTTGGCCAAGCAGGTATTACGCTAATAGAATTACTTATTTCAATCGTCATTATTTCAATTGTTATAACGTTGTGTGCAAATGGCTTTGTGTTTGGTAGTCGTGTCTGGGCCAAAGTTGATCAGCATCAAGACAACCTTGAGGAGGTAGCGAGTGCTCAGCGTTTTCTGCGCAAAGTATTAAGTGAAGCTGTATTTTATCCAATTGATGAAGATGAATCGAAAGATAATTACTTCAATGGTGATCCTAATAAAATGATATTTCTTGCTCCTTCACCTCAATATGGGCTAGATGACTACCTTTATATTTATGAAATATTTAAGCAAAAAGAAAACGGCAGAAATCATTTAAGTGTGCGTTACTTGCCTGCAAACTCTTATTTCTCTGGAAAAGCACGCACTGCGGACAGAGATGTAAAGATAATACGAAATGTAAAAGATATACAGTTTCAATATTACGGCCTAAATCAACGTACAGGTGCATTTGGTTGGTACAGCAGCTGGTTAAATCAAACTTCTTTGCCTTCTCGTGTATCCATCAGTGTCGAAACTGAAGATAGTTTAAACTCATGGCCACTATTGATTGTTGAAACCCGGTATGGCGGTTATATTTTGCCTTAGGCGTTAAGTATGAATTCTATATCGACATATAAAATCAACACCAAAGGTTTTGCTTTGATCACTGTATTGTGGATTACTGCATTTTTGGCAGTTATTGCGGGTTCAGTTTCATATCAAGCACGTGCAAGTTTAAGTTTGGCAACCAATGTCGTGGCGAGTTTCAAAACCAAGCATGCAGCAGAAGGCACGTTGTTGCTCACAATTGATAAACTGATTAAACGTGATGAATTGCAAAGTTTTAAATTTAAAACTTCTAATTTTAGCTACGAGTTAGATGATGTGGTGGTTTCTGTAGAAGTTGTGGACGAGTCAGGAAAGGTAGATCTTAATCTATCATCGGTAGATTTAATCAAGTCACTTTTCAATGTTGTTGGTGTTAATGAGAAATTGAGTTCATCTATAGCGGATGCGGTAGCAGATTGGCGAGATCAAGATAATTTAAAAAGAGCGGCAGGTGCAGAAGATCAAGATTATGCTGCTTATGGGTTATTGTATGAGGCAAAAGATGATGAGTTTGACAGCATTGATGAGTTGTCGCTTGTGTTAGGTGTGACACCAGAAATCTACAATAGAGTAAAACCTTTTGTAACCGTATATGCACAAGACATAGGCGTTAACACTGATCTAGCTTCTAATACAGTTAGAAAAGCTGTGCAAGATATAATAGGTACAAGTAATAGTGACGAAACCCCTAGTGATTATATTTCTTCTACTGGTGGTCTGATTTATACTCTTCGAGCTAAGGCTACTGCACCTAGTGGTTTATCAACGGTTGTTACCAGTATTGTTCGATTGCAAAGAGGTAATACACTTGAACCTTTTTCTATATTGGGTTGGAAACAGAGTTAAGGCTTGTTTGATACTGATACACTACATGGAAGTTTAGATAATTAATAAAGGAAGTATTGCTATTTCTTCGTATATACAATCACTCAAAGAATTCTTCGCATGGTGGCTTGAAGGGTTGTCTATGCTTTTGCCTGGCGAAAAAAAGTTAACTGTCAATGCAAGCAATGAATCATTGTTGCTAGAAATAAATAGAGATGAGTTTCGAGTTTCAGAAATTAATGCTGAACTTCTAAGTATAAAAAGAGAGGTTTCTACTGAAAGCAACAATGATAGTGCAGAACAACTAAAAGATTTATTCAAAAATGAATCTGATAAAAAGGGAGAATTAGCATTAGATATCCATATTAGTGAAAGTAAAGTGTTAACTAAACATATTTCACTTCCTGCAAGTACTGAAGAAAATTTATACGAAGTAATTCAATATGAAATGGATCGCTACACGCCTTTTAATAAAGATGATGTATATTTTGATTATAGGGTTGAGGATAGGATTAAGGATAAAGAGTTAATCAAGGTTTTATTAATTGTTGTAAGAAAAGAAGTTTTATTACCTGTAGTACACGCAATTGAGAATAGTGGACTCCATTTGCAAAGAATTGACGTGATTAATTCTAAACACCCTGAACAATCACTACAAAACACAAAGTTATTACGTTCTCATAATGATTTGGGAAACAGTCAGAAATCATCTATTAAATGGCTAGCTGCAGCTACTATTGGATTATTATTATTGACTGCCATCACGCCATTGATAATTAATTATATGCATATTTCAAAGCTTACTTCTGAATTAGAGGGGCTTGAAAAAACAGTGCAAAAAGTTAAGCAGTTGCAAAGTGAATATACAAAAATGCAAGATCAAGTTGGCTATTTGGTAAATATTAAACAAAAGAACCCTAGCATTATTGAATTGCTTAACTTGTTGACGTCATCTATTCCCGATCATACCTATGTGCAGCGTTTAAGTTTGGAGGGGGGGTTGCTCTCTATTCAAGGTGCTTCCGCCTCTGCTTCTGGGCTTATTCCGATTATTGACAAGATTGGTATGTTTGATGACATACGATTTGCAGCACCGGTTACACAGAGTGGTGCTGACGGATTGGAACGCTATTCTATAACCGCACAGATTAAATCGATTCAAAATTAAAGTCGTTTAGAGACATACCAGAGTCATACAATGCAAACCCCGCAGTCTAAACACAAATTATATGCAGCAGTCTTATTATTTGTCGCGTTGTTGATCTTGCTGTTTATGGTTGTGCTACCGATGGTTGCACTCTATAACAGTACTAAAGAAGAGGTAGCATCGTTGCAGCATCGCTTGACGCAATATCAAGCGATTTCACAAAAGACAAGCGGTCTGTCAAATAAACTTAGTAAATTAGAAGCGTTTAACGAAGATCAAGAGTATTATTTTGAGGATGGCAAAGCCGCTTTAGTATCTGCAGAATTACAAGGAATTGTTAAAGAAGTGTTAAACAGTCAAGGTGCAAAAATTTTGAGCACACAACCAGTAACTAGCGGCAATCAAGATGAACGACAAATTAAAGTTTCGGTTCATTGCCGTGCAGATGTAATCAGTTTGCGCAATTTAATATATGAATTAGAGGCGCATGTTCCGGTTTTAATTATTGATAAAATTAATATTGGTAGAGGATATCGAACTACTTTTAGGAATCAGCAGTCAAATAGTTCAGATGCATTAGATATTCGATTTGATGTGTCAGGGTTTTTGGCTGCACAAGTAGACACTGAACGACTAGATATAGAAAATGATGCAGCAAGTGAAACTGGAAATTATTATGGTGAAGGGGTAGGCACGAAATGATAAAAGTTATATTTAGTACGCTATGTGTAGTATTGCTGGCATTGTTTGCTTATCAGGTTATGTCGTATCCATTAGATGTTGAAAATGGTAGCAACAAAAATCATAATAATGAGTTAGCGGAATCTATTGATTTTGATTTGCCACAATTAGCCGTTTTAAATGGTATAAATGAATATTCTGAAATCATTAAGCGGCCCTTGTTTGTAAAAGACCGGGCGGCGGCAGTTAGCGCGCGAGCTATCAATAAAGTAAGCACAGTAGATGAATTGGCCCATCTAGTTTTGGTTGGTACTGCAAGCAGCTCAGATGTGCAAATTGCTATTATTGCTGATACCAAAGCTAAACAAATGGAGCGTCTCAAAACAGGTGAATCATATCAGCAATGGAATATTGCTGAGGTTTCATCAGATCATGTAGTTTTTCAAAATGCAGAATTAGAGTACAAATTATTTGTAACCCCAATTAAAGGCAGTCAAAAAGACAAACAAGCTAAATTACTTAGTCAATTAAATAATAGTAAGTTAAGTCAAAGTAAAATTGATAAAGCAACTGCAGCCATTAAATCTTATAAAGGATGGAAAGGTGCAAATAAAAGCAGTGCGCGCCAATCGTCTAAAAATATAGATAGTTTTAATGATGCGGTACCAAAAAAGAAAGTCGCAGGAAAAATATGGAACTATGAAAAGAAATCTAATCAAAATAGAACTGGTAGCAAGACTAAATCAACAAACAAGCCTGTCAAAAGGTCGCCGATAAAAATTCCTGGTGAAGAAGAAAAAGATGCTGCGTACTATGAAGCAGAAGATGATGATGATGGAGAGTATTCAGGGTCAAGTAACCAAAGCAATTCTGCTCGAGAAATTACGGCTGAAGATTATTATGATGATGAAGATATCACTGAAGATGAGCTTAGAGCATTAGAAGGATTGGGTGGAAAAATATTCGACGATTAGTCATTTCAGAATAACAGATTAATTAACGATCAATTTATACGGACAGTATTTCCCGTAAGTATTTGCCGTAGTTATATTAAGGTTTTTATAACGCATTGAAGTATCAACATAGTCTGTGTAATCAACAAGTATATCTAAGCAACTGTTTGATCTTTAAATAGAATCACATTGACTTGCTCTAAGTCAGTGCGTAACGTGTATTCAGATAATTTATTGACGCATCAATATTGATGGATGGCCATGACCCTGCCTTACCTTGATGATGCAAAAATTCCTGAACGAACAATTCGTTTACGAAAAAATATAAAAATAATAAGAATTATAATAATAAGAATTATTTGGAGGGGTAACGTGCAAATTTTGCGCGTCTACCATTAGTATCATTGCAACTTTAACGCTGAGATGTTTTTGTGATCGCAAACAATCTCAGTACCAAGGTTGTAAAACGTAAGGTACCTATGGACACTAGAAAGCAATCTGGGTTAATTAAGATAACGCACGCTAGTATTGTGGCGTTTGTATTTATAGTAAGTGGTTGTACCACAACATCTAATCAACCAAGCGTATCAGAGGTTAATGTCGATGATGTAACGGTGAATACAAACTCAGCTAATAATCAACATAATGTTGAGCAAAATGTTGAGATAGAAACCGTTAGCAATGAATCTAATACACCTTCCCAGTCCACCAAACGTGAAGCAGAGTTTTACCCAGGCACGGGAACTTTCACTTCAAGGCCTAGTACAGGTTTAGTGTCTGATTCTGCAGAAGGAGACATCACGCTGATGTTTCAAGATGCACCCATTGAAGAAGTTGCAATGACTATATTGGGTGATCTGCTAGGTAGGGCCTATGTCGTAGATGAGCGCGTAAAAGGTTCGGTAAGTCTTAAAACGGGGCGTCCTCTAGCCAGAGATTCTTTAATACCGGTAATGGAAAATATTTTAAAAGCAAATAATGCCGTATTAGCTGAAAATGATGGTGTATTTCAAATTTTACCTGCAAGTGAAGGTTTGAGCAGTGTAGTTACACCATCGTATGAATTGGATCGCCAAAAAGGCTACCAAGTGATTGTGGTTCCGCTTCGTTATATTTCTGCGACAGAAATGAAAAATGTTTTGCGTTCATTGCAAGGTGAGAATGCAATGATCCAGACCGATGAAAGTCGCAATATATTGTTGGTGTCTGGCACGCAAGCAGAACTAAAAAATATGCTCGATACAGTAGAGATATTTGATGTTGACCAATTCAAAGGAATGTCGACTGCCATCTTTAGGCTTAGCGCTTCATCTGCTAGTAAAGTAATTCAAGAGCTCAATTCAATTTTTGGCTTCAATGGTGAAGAAGGGCAAACAGGGGTGTTACGTTTTGTTGAAATACAGCGACTCAATGCAATTCTAGCTATTACACCTCAACGTAAATACTTAAATACAGTTTCGCAGTGGATCGATCGATTAGATCGTGTAGACAATAGTATTGCTAGAACCTTGCATGTGTATTTTGTGCAGAACCTTCGTGCAGGGTATTTAGCGCAAATACTTTCTGAGTTATTTGATGCAGATGTTTCTACACAAGAAGATCAAGATCCAGCTGCGGTAGCACCAGGGTTAGGTGGTTCTTCTTTCGAAAGTTCTGGTTCAGGAATTGGTAATTCCGATTCAGGATTTATAAGCGGTGAAGCAGACGGCATTGGTGCAGGTGTACCAACAGGAGCAGGGGGTAGTTTGCCAGGTTCATTAAGTCCAAACAGTGATCGTTTTGCATCTGCCGATCAATTTTCAGGTGATTCAAATGGCGGTGGTAATAGTAATAGTCCAATTAAAATCATTGCTGATGAAGAAAATAATGCATTAGTAGTGAAAGCAACTAAAGAAGAATACCAAGATATAATTGATGCAGTGCAACGTTTAGATATCTCGCCATTACAAGTTTTACTTGAAGCGACTATCGTAGAAGTTGAACTCAGCGGAGATTTAGAGTTTGGAACACAATGGTTTTTTAATAATAACGATATCGATGGCAATACAGGAACGGGTCGTTTAAATACTCCCGGACCCTTAAGTGGAACCAGTCTAGCGGGTGTTGGAAATGGTTTTTCTTATTCGCTTATTGACTCGTCAGGTGCGATTACAGCTGTTTTAAGTGCGTTTGCTCAAGACGGTAAAATGCAAGTGCTTTCCTCGCCATCGTTGATGGTTCTAGATAACCACACGGCATCCATTAATGTAGGTGATCAAGTGCCAGTGCGTACATCTGAATCAACAAATACCGGTACCGCTGGGAATAATGCGCTCGTAACCAGTACCATTCAATTTATTGAAACAGGTGTTACCTTACAAGTAGCGCCTCGTGTAAGTCAGAATGGTAATGTGGTGATGGACATATATCAAAACATTCGTACAGCAGAAGATACAACCACTTCTGGTATTGACTCACCAACCATTGACCAACGCGAAGTGAGTACTTCTGTTTCAGTGCCTAGTGGCGATACCATAGTATTAGGTGGACTTATCCAAGATACCAATGCAGATGGTAATATTGGAGTGCCGGGTCTGCGAAATTTGCCAGTATTAGGTTCTCTGTTTGGAACGACTACCAAAACATCAGAACGAACAGAATTGCTTATTTTGATTACGCCAACCGCTATTCGCAACGCTTCTGAAGCGCGTGAAGCTACAAATGAATTACGTAAAAAGCTTGATGGTTTGGATATTCCTGAATTGAGTAATCCTGATGCAAAAATCAAAGCTCTTGAGCATCATGGTATTAAATGGTAACTGATGTTCTGTATAAATTTAATTAATTAGTTGTTATAAATAAAATTTTAGAAAAATACGAATAAGCTAATCAAGATTCAAGTATATTTAGTAGAGTCATAATAATAAAAATAATAGCGCAGTTCTCTAATGGACAGAACAGCAACCCTGGGTTGGGGCATATCGTTGTCGGGAGGAGTAGTTATTCAAGTCAAAAGCAGCAAGATATTTGCATCTACAGCTAAGCTACCTTTTATTACACAAAAGGTCCCGCTTTCAGTTGTTGCATTCCTATTGTCTGCGGTACTCGCCTTACTCGTTTGGAATGGATGGGAGCAGTATTCTCAATTTCGTGAGTCCCAAATTGAGAGTATGCAACAGTCTTCTTGGTCATCTGCCAATGAGATTTCAAATTATATCGAAATGATGCAAAACAGTTTATCTATGTTTGCAGAAAACGAATCTGCTTTGCTCTTGAATGCTCAAGAAGGTACAGCTGTAGTCTCTGCAATTAAATTATTAAATAGAAAAGTCAGTAATAGTTATCCTGATGCGATTAACTTTTTAATTTGGGACCAAAATGGAAATTTAATTATCGATGCAGAAGGTACTCAAAAAAACAAACCCGAAGTGTATCAGTTGCCTTCAATAGGTAATGCAAATGCAGAATATGCAGTACGTATGCATCGAAACTCAGACCATGACCATTTTAATATTATTGTTCCTTGGAATGATGATGGTATATCTATGGGTTTATTTGGAATTAGTTTTCCATCTGAATTGGTACAGCCCTTGCTGTATAAGCACCAAAACATTAACTACCAACTTGTATTATGGAGAGAAGACTCTCCAGGATTTATAGAATTAGCAACGCATAACTCAGATTTAAATTTAGTTAATGATGTTTATCTTGAGCCTGAGGACTTTAGTCGTGTAGGTGCAGTTGCAAAGATAGGTGGCACACAATGGGATGTGGTGTCTTTGCATAATCAAAGATTATTTGCAGGTGAGTTGAAAGATATTATCTTGCAAGGTCTAATAAAGTTTTTAGCCATCTTTGTTGCAGTAATTATCGCGTCAAAACTTTATCAAATAGAATCTCTTCGTCGGTATAATGCAAATGAAAAAATTCGCAAAACTCAAGAACGATTACAGCTTGCCCTAGAAAGTACGCAGGACGGAGTATGGGAAATAGACCTGGGTAGTGGAGAGAATTACTATGGTGACCGCTGGTGTGAATTGTTGGGGTATTCTATAGACGAGCTAATGCATGCCTCTAAAAAGGGCGGTGCATTTATTCATGATGATGATGCGGCTGACGTTAAACATGCATTTGATATGCATTTGAATGGTGAAACTGAATATTATGAACACGAACACCGTGTGTTACATAAGTCAGGGAAATGGGTGTGGATGCATGATCGTGGGCGTATTCTAGAAAGAGATGAAAATGGTAGGCCATTGCGTGTAATTGGCACTACAGCTGATATAACCGATCGTAAGCAATCAGAAATAACCTTGAAGAAAAATGATGAAGCATTAAGGTTCTTTTATTCAATCGTTTCAGTAGAAAACTCAGCATTGCATACTCAAATACAATGTTTATTAGCTGGAGCATGTAAACACTTAGGGATGAAGTGCGGTATATTTTCTTATATAGAAGGTGATCGCTATACGGTAATGCAAGTACATACTGAATCTTCTGACTATATGGTTCAATCGGGTGATAAATTTGATCTGGATCTTACCTATTGTCAACTAACCATTGAGTCACGAGAAGCGATGGGCTTTGCTCATGCAAAATTAACAGAAGTCGTTAAACATCCCGCTTATGATGCATTGAAGTTAGAAGCTTATATAGGTTCAGCAGTATTTCTCGATAATGAGCCGTATGGCACTTTAAATTTCACAAGCATTGAGCCACGAGAAGAAGAATTTTGTGCAACAGAAAAAAAGTTTGTGCAAATGATGGCGGAATGGATATCAAATAAATTACAAAGTCAGTTCGCAGAACAAAGACAAAAAGAAGCAGATCAGACTCTTGCATTGCATTTAGAAAAATCTCCCACTGCAATTGTCGAATGGGACTCAGAAGGCGTGATTAAACGTTGGTCAGACAGTGCAGAAGAAATACTGGGCTGGAGAGCAGATGAGGTAATCGGTAAAGCTCCAACATCGTGGCCGCTAAAACACATTAGCCATTCAGAAACACTTGAAGAATTGCAAAATTATATGCGCAGTGCAGAGGAAATAAGTTGCCAGTTTGGATTAACGATTCAAGATGAAAATAGAAAATATAAATATACCGAGTGGGCGGTTTCTCAGTCTATTAAATTGTTTAATACAAAAACATCATACTTGTCTCTCGTTCATGATGTAACAGACCGCGTTGAAATCCAACAGAAAC
Source organism: uncultured Thiotrichales bacterium (assembly GCA_964517365.1). Lineage (GTDB taxonomy): Bacteria > Pseudomonadota > Gammaproteobacteria > UBA4575 > UBA4575 > JABDMD01. The sequence continues at coordinate 23,867 of CAZFEP010000004.1, forward strand.
TCATGCGAAGTCAGACTAGATTGCATGATTTATATGAAAATGCTCCAGATATGTATTTCTCGGTCGATGCTAATGGAATTATACAATCTGTAAATGAGTTCTGTGCGCAATATTTAGGCTATGCTAAAAGCGAGCTTTTAAATAAGCCTATCTGGAATTTAATGCACGAGAATGATATTCGCCGTGCGAACCGGCATTTTAATGTTGTCTTTGAAGATCAAATAAACGAATTTGAAATGGAAATTCGCATGCTAACAAAAGAAGGTGTACTCATTAATACACACCATAGGCTGCGATTAATAGAAGCACAACAAGGAGCGCCTCGTGAACTAAGGATTCTATGTAGAGATGTCACGCAGCGCGCAACCAGCCAAAAAGAAAGGCTTGACCATATAAAAGTACAACGTGATGAAGTGAGCAGAGAAATGCGTCATCGCATAAAAAACAATCTTCAGGCGATCGTTGGATTATTAAAAGTAAATTTAGATGCTTATCCAGAGCTACATAACGTTCTCGTTACTTCTATTAATCAAGTGGATACCATTTCTATTGTGAATAATCTGATGATTGATTCAGAACATAGATTGGTAAATGTGGTTGAGCTAATTAAGCGAATTACCCAGGCATCAAGCAAGTTATTTTCACAAGAGGTCTCTTTTGAGGTGCTTTGTGATGATGCCGACTATCTAGAATTATGGGAAGAAGAGACCGTGGCAGTCTCACTTGTTGTTTCTGAGCTTATTACAAATGCCATGAAGCACCGATCACCCGATGCGATAGACTCTGATGGAGTAAGAATTGTTCTTCAAAGTGAAGGTTCAAATTTGACTATCGAAGTGGCTAACATCATTGACAATGCTGAGATTCATGCATTCAATTTTGAAGAAAGCCTGAAGAGTGGTGGGGTAGGCTTGGGTATGGTGCAGTCACTTATGCCACCTGATGGTGCTCAATTGGAATATAAGCAGGAAGGTAATTATGTAAAGGCCATTCTCAGCTTGCAACCGCCAGTAATCCTGAATATGTTTACCTCTGAAATGAATATATTAGAAGCAGTTTCATAAAGTTGATGTAATTACCTAATTTAATTGGATATTATTTACCAAGTCGAATGGAATGATCATTGTAGAATTATGTTGAATAACATTCATAAACGAGGTGTAAAAATTGGCTAGAGCACAGATATTACTTGCGGATGATGATCGTGTTATCCGTGTAACGCTGGCAAAGAATTTACGTCAACATGACTTTGATGTGCTCGAAGCCAGCAGCGGTAGAGAAGCCATACAAATAGGTTGTGAGTTGAAGCCTGATCTTGCGATTATGGATTTTCAAATGCCGGATATAACCGGTGTAGAAGCTGCGCATGAGCTTAGAGAAAAAGCCGAGGTGTCATGTATCTTTCTATCTGCTTACTCGGATGATGAATTTGTTGCTAAAGCCGCTGAAGCAGGTGCCTTGGGGTATCTGGTTAAACCAATAGATGTCGAGCACGTGTTGCCGACTATTGAGTCGGCTATGCAACGTGCTGCAGAAATCAGACAACTGAAACAAACTGAATCACAACTGAACACCGCATTACAACAGGGTCGTGAAACCAGTATCGCCATCGGTATTTTAATGGCGCGCTATAATATTAGTTCAGAGCAAGCCTTTGAGATGCTCCGTTCAGAATCTCGTAATCAACGTAAAAAAGTAGCGTTAATTGCTTCAGAGTTAGTGAAATCTGTTGATAATGTAAATAAGTTTACCGGTGATATGTTCGATCGAACAAATTCTAAACTAAATTAAAGTATTTATATAAAATGGCTAAATAGATTAAGTAGACTTGGAGTTCATCTGTGTCTCATAAACCCAATTAAGTACTGTACAAACTACATTAAGCTTTAAGTGGTTTGCTGATGGTTCGTGTAACTCACTAATACTAAATAAGTTATATAAATATGAGTTTTTATCCGATCTAAAAATTCTCTTTAGTACTTGATTTGGTTATACTATTAGCCTATAAAGTTTTAGTAATTAGTAAGAAAACTAAGTGGGTAATAGTGCCCGCAACAACATCACCGGGACCTAAAAACTGTCCTGTCACTGGCTCGTACATATCGAGCTATCAAACGTCCTAAAACACGACGTTTACATTACATCATTCCGGGCCTAACTCCTGCCTAATCAATCTATGAATTTAAGATTTGTTTGCTGTGCATAGTGTGCAGTTGCAAAACGAAATTTAGTTAGATTTGGTTGAGGCAAATTTCTTCTCAGAAATATTTTCTCAGTCTGTATGTCAACTAAATTTCAAACAGTGGGGCATGTACTTCGTAGTATGAAGAGATGTAGTACGAAGTCATTTTGTAAATTGAATTAAGCCAAAAAGTTTAGCCAAAAGGTTTAAACAGTAGGCTTAACAAGATGCGCAATTTAGAGCATGTTTCTTAATGTTAAGACTACTAGGAGGGAGGATATGAAAATATCTAAATCAATAATGCTATCGATGGTAGCGGCGCTGTTTGCAGTTCCGTTTGCTAATGCGATGGCAGAAGACGACGCTGGAGGTTGTGATTACGACCTTCGTACCGGCGCCGTATATGTAAATGAAAATCGCACCAAGCGCGATGATGACGGTAATGCACAGCAAAACCGCCTAATCGTTTTATCACGTGGAGAAGGTGGAGCGCTTACAGAAGTGCAACGTGTTGAGTCAGGTGGTTATGGAAACGATGATGGTATCGTAACGTCTGGTCAATTTTCTGTAATCGTGCAGAATTTCAGAAATCGTCAATACGCGATGATGATTAATGCAGGTTTTGATCCAACGAGCGATAGCTTGGACGGTTCAGTATCAGCTTTCCGTGTTAACAAGTGTAATGTAACGCTTACTGACACAGCTTCCACTAAAGGTCAGGAGCCTCGTTCAGTATCACGTGATTCACGTCGTGTACTAGGTTTCAATCGTGACTTGGTTGGTGTTGTCAATGCGGGTTCTGGTGAAGTCGAATTTAACGGTTGCCCAGGCTTACCAGTTGGATTCTTAACGCCAGTTGGTTCAACTTGTGGCGAGCGTCCTCCAATTGAGAATTTTGAAGGCACTTCTTACATCATTTACCGTTTCAACAATCGTCGTGGAACATTCCGTGAAATTGCGAATGAAGATACTGTTGATGAGAATGGTGACCCAGCTCAGATGTCATTTATCAATGAAGGTCGTCAGTTACTTATTTCACAACGTAATACATTCTTTGCGTTGGGTGATGGTACTGAAGACGACATCATTGAAGTGATCAAACTTCGCTTAAATGGTCGCCCAATGGCAGATCGTTCAGGTTTTGCAACAACGCTAGCTAATTTCTTAGGCTATAACGTTGATGGCGCAAGCCCTGATTCAATTGCACCTCGTTTTTCTAACCCAGTTATCAGTGAAACATCTGGTAATGACAACTTTGGTTTCTCAGTGCTTCCAGTTGCGGGTGAAGACTTTAATGATTGTGTTGTGATGACTCATGGTAGTTTCCAACAACGTGGCCAAGGTGGTACTTCGCAGTTCACTATTAATAAGCATGGTGCAAAAGTGCGTGTACAACCAAACAAGCCTGATTTAGGTGATGATACTTGTTGGTCACAAATCTCTACTCGTACTAGCACGGTATATGCTCAAGCTTTCTTTAACTCAGGTATTTCGATTCGCAAAATGAATCTTGAAACCTGTGTGATGGAAGATGGTGGTCCACCAGTGATAGTTGTTGATGGGGTTCCACAGTTTTCTGGCGTAGTTGAAAACACTCGTCACAGAATTAATAGCTCTCCAGCGAATGATGCAAACCGTGGTTTAAATCCTACAGATCAAAGTGACTTCTTATACCAAGCCGGTGGTTTGGATATGGCGTTATCGCAAGATCCTAATGACACTGAGTATCTTTATGCATTGAATACTCCAGTGCCATTCGCAGGTATTCCAGGTGGTAACCCAGACGGTTCTACTAAAGTTCAGAACAGTTCAGGTGACTTCCTTTGGATTCCAGGTGGGCCTACCACTATCGCAATTTATCGTGTGATTGAAGATTGTGCTGGTGAAGACACTATCTTCAGAAAGAGTGATGGTACTGATGACTGTCGCCCTGGTGACTTAGAGTTTGTCGGTCGTTATGCACCGGGTGATATCCCAAGTAGCGGTTTTGGTATCGCTGCAATGTAGTAAAAAAGCTTTCTGGGTTAAACATTTCCTAGAAAGTGCTCTTAGTGGTCTAGAGCAGCTAGCCGAGGTTGGCTGCTCTACATTAAGAATTTAAATAAAGAATTTTACTAGTTAATGATTAACTAGGTAGTACAAATTATTTTTATTGATGTTGTTTAAGTACAGATGGAAAAACGCCTAGAAAACGCGCTTTTGAGTACATCGATAGGAATTTATATATAGCTGTTTAACGAATCCTTTGCCTAGAACATGCATGGATATGTGTTAAACCAAATTTTTAATTTGGGAGGAAAAAGTGAAACAGCACTTTAATAAAGTTTTATTAGCATCCATGCTATTGGTAGTTGCGCCTCTTGCGAGTGCAAAAATTGCCAATGCAGAAGATGCCATTCCTGATGCAATTCAGGCCCTCTTACCATCAGATGATGGAAGTTCTGATCAAGCGGCTCAAGAAGCAGAATTCTTGTCAGAATTTTCAGATGATGATGACAGCGGTGTAGCGCTTTCAGATGCTGATGTTGATGTCGTTATCATGTCGGATGACAGTGGTGATGCATCAGGTTCTGCGTCTAACAGTGGTTCAACTAACAATGCCGGCAATAATGCTGGTGGTGCAGCAGGTAGTAATGCAGCATCAGATAGTGATACTGCTGATGGCATTCTAGTTGCCGCGCTCGATGGTGTTCCACAAGAAATTCTTGATATTTTGCAAGAGCTTTTTGGTAATGGAGACGGTGGAGATGACGGTGACGATGGTGGAGACGGCGGTGACGGTGGCGACAACGGAGGCAGTACCGATGCAGGTAATGCTGAAGTAGGCACTCTCATCACTGACGAGTTGGTCGAGCAATATGATGATGTTGCTTTTAGCCCCGACTTCTATGATCTTGTAGGAAATGGTCCGGCATTAAAAACGACTATCACTCAAGACAGCTTTGCTGATATGAGTCTTACTGATATTCGTAGACAAGGTGCATTGGTATATACCACTCCATTCCGTCACGCAGACGGTCATGGCGACGGTCCAGGCATTAATGAAGAAGATCCAAATGCTCCTGACATTGGTGCAACAGGTCGTCCAACCCTTCAAGGTAACGGAACTTGGTTACGTTTGAATGGTATGGATACACAGACTTGTTTGGAGTGTCACGGAGTTATTAACAACTCTGTAGTGCCTGCTATTTTGGGTGTAGGTGGACAAGCTGGTATTTCAGCCTCTCCATTCTTCAGATCAGCTAATGCGGATATCGATGATTCAGATCGCAACAGCCTTGATGGTTTAGGAATTGCTGCATTTGATGGTCGTGCAATTAACCCACCTAAGAACTTAGGGATGGGTGGTGTTGAGCTGGGTGGTCTTGAAATATCTGCACGTTTGCAGAATATTGCTAGATTAACTTCACGCGTTTCAAAGATTCTCGATAAGCGATTTTCTTTGCCGCTAAGAGCCAAAGGCATTGAGTTTGGTGAAATCATTGCTAAGCCAAATGGCGACCTAGATACTTCACTGGTTGAAGGTGTTGATGGTGACTTGGTGGTTCGTCCATTCGGTCGTAAGGGTGAGTTTGATACCATTCGTGCGTTTGATGATGGTGCCATGGTATTCCACATTGGTATGCAAAATACGGATGAATTTGGATTCGGTGATCCAGACGGTGACGGTATTGAAGACGAATTAACGCAAGGCGAAATGTCTGCGTTACACGTGTTCTTAACTACTGCTGAACGTCCATTCCAACAGGAATTAGACCAGCAAGCGCAACGTGGTGAGAGAATCTTCGGCCGTATCGGTTGTGCGGATTGTCATATGCCTAATGTGAACACTCGTAGCCCTGTTCTCGAGTACACGCTTCCTGAAGAAGATGAGCCTTACTATTCAGTAGATTTGAGTAGTGATGTTGCTTCAGGTGCTCAATTTGAAACCAATAGTCGCGGTGGCTTAAAACTGCCAATCTTCTCAGACTACAAGCGCCATAACATGGGCACTCGTTTAGCTGAGACTGCGTTCTTCTTGGATACTCCTGATTGTGACAACGAAGTTGCTGGTGCTGAAATTACAAACTGTAATTTCATAACCATGAAACTTTGGGGTCTAGCAGATACTGCGCCTTATCTTCATGATGGACGCGCATTGAGTATATTCGAAGCCATTGCATTTCATGGTGGCGAAGCACAACGTGTACGGGATCGTTTCTTAGCACTAAGTAAAGGCGGTCAAAATGCACTGCTTGCATACTTAGGTACTTTGAAGAACCCAGTAGGCCCCAATCAAGATGTGTTAGATCTAGTTCAACTTGGACCTAACTAATTCTTGGGTGAGTCTAGGCCTAACATAGGTCAAGAGTTCACCAAGGGTTTTGTGATTAAAAAAGCCGGGGCAAGAAATTGCTCCGGCTTTTTTAATGTCTAAAGATTGAACAAAGTTAGATAAAAATTCTGAATTAAAAGATCTAGTTAGATAAAATACCTCATATGATTACTAAGCTTATTTTAGGGTTATTGCTTGTTGTTTTGGTACTAGTACTGTCCGTAATTTATATGATGCGGCAAGCCGGTCCTGAGTTAGCGCGTGAAGCAGATCGTTTTAATATCCCTGTAATTGAACAAGCGATGGGTAAACTTTCGTCTTGGGATTACAATGAATTAAGCCCTTATTTAAGTAAATCATTCATTGAGTTACTGGCGACTGATGGGGAGATTCAGAAAGATCTCGATATCATCAGTAGATTAGGGCGTGTGCTTTC
>CAZFEP010000004.1:30899-38622 GCA_964517365.1 uncultured Thiotrichales bacterium
TATTGAGCGCTTGTGGAAAGCCAAATAATGCACAGCAATGGCTCATTGGTAAAGACAAGCCAAAGAGTAAAGTCTTGCTAGAAGCGGATACGCCTAAGAAAATAAGATTTTGCTCGGATCAGTATAGTCATATTAGTTTCCCACTGACATTGCACGTGATTTATGATGATAACAAGTATTATGGCCTGTTAGAGGGGGCATGTATTACTGTGCAGGCGAAATTTTTGAAAGTTAAGTTTGCAAACCCATCGAGTGGAAAAATGGCACGTGGGACATTTGAAGTACTAGAATAATTTTAATCAAGGATGTGATGGGTGGAGTAATTGCCTGTAAAATTTAATAAAATATTTTTAGTGGATGATGATCGTATTGTTTGTCATTCACATACCTTAATTCTGCAAAAATATGGTTATGATGTAGAGGTATTTAATTCTGCTGAAGCATTTTTAGTAATGCATCCTAAGCCGGAGAATGGGATATTACTGCTAGATCATAATATGTCTGGAATGACAGGATTGGAGCTACAGCAAAAATTAATCGAAGATGAAGTTAATATACCCATTGTTTTTATAACCGCTATGCACGGTTCAGTACATGATATGGCTATCAAAAATGGTGCTATTGGTGTTTTTGAAAAGCCATTCGATCCTAAAGATCTTGTCGATTTACTCAATAATTACAACCAAGGTAACTAACGACTCACTTTTTATCTAAAATCAGCAATTTGACTGTTTGTGTCGCATAGAAAGTATGAATAAGCGGTCTATTTAAAATTGAACCCTTGTTATAGAATAAACTCTAATTTGCTCTTCACTATATATTTAACTAATCAAGGCGATAAAGATGTTGCTAAAAACCAGTAAACCCACTGATCTAAAAGAGTCTGACATAACAGATCAATCTGTATATAAAGAGCGTCGTAGATTCTTGCAAAAGTCAGCTTCTATTACAGCTTTCTCTATGGCGCCATCTCTCATGCTTCCAACCATAGGTTCAGCAGATATTGGTTTTGATAGCATTATTAAGAGTGATTTCTCGACTAAGGATGAATTGACCCCTCAGGATGCCATAACCAGTTATAACAATTTTTATGAGTTGGGGTTAGATAAAGGTGATCCAAAGCGTAATGCACAAAAGCTTAAAGTAAAGCCATGGAATGTTTTGGTTTCTGGTGAATGTGAAGAAACCGGTGAGTATGCGCTAGAAGATTTTATTTCCCCTGCAAAACTAGAAGAAAGAATTTACCGTTTGCGCTGTGTGGAGGCGTGGTCAATGGTTGTGCCATGGGTGGGTGTAGAGCTTGGGCCCATTCTAAAACGCTTTAAACCTACTTCTAAAGCTAAGTATGTTGAATTTAAAACGATTCTTGATCCTGAAAATCTACCGGGACAAAAACGTGATGTATTGCAGTGGCCTTATCAAGAAGGTTTGCGTATTGATGAAGCGATGCATCCATTAACTATATTAGCAGTTGGATTGTATGGCAAAGAATTGCCTAATCAAAACGGTGCGCCATTACGCTTGGTTGTACCCTGGAAATATGGCTTCAAAAGTATTAAATCAATTGTAAGTATTAATTTTCTTGAAGAGCAACCTGCAACGAGTTGGAATATTGCCGGACCCAGAGAATATGGGTTTTATTCTAATGTGAACCCTAAAGTGGATCATCCACGCTGGAGTCAAAAGCGAGAACGAAGAATAGGGGAGTTTTTAAAGCGGGAGACTTTGCCATTTAACGGTTATGAGGACGAAGTAGCAAGTTTGTATTCTGGTATGGATCTCCAAAAAAACTTTTAAAGGCCACATATTAAATTGAATTAATTAGATATTTTTAGAATTTAATAAAACACTTAAACAACCGTGTTAACGCTACAATCGGGCAAAAAAATTAAGCCTGTGCTCTTCTTATTATTGCTTGCCCCTATAGCAATGCTTGCATACCGCTTCTATTCAGAAGGGTTTGGTGCGAATCCTATTGAAACAATAAATCGATTTACAGGTGATTGGGCGCTTAGGATATTATTATTAACGTTGGCAATTTCTCCGTTGATAAGAATCACACGCTGGAATAATATTATTCAATATCGACGCATGGTTGGGTTATTTGCCTTTTTCTATGTGTGTGTGCACTTAACTTCATACGTTGTGTTGGATCAGTTTTTTGACTTTGGTGCTATTATTGATGATGTGTTTAAGCGACCATTTATCACAGCAGGTTTCTCGTCTTTTATACTACTCATTCCATTAGCAGTAACCTCAACCAATAAAATGGTGAAACGATTGCAATATCGTTGGATACAACTTCATCGACTTATCTATCTAATTGCCATGTTAGCGGTGTTGCACTTTTGGTGGATGGTAAAAGTGGATACACGTGAACCTATGATTTACGCGATTATTTTAGCGATTTTGCTCGGGTTCCGTTTGGTTTATTTTATAAAGCGTAAAGTGTAACGTTCTCATTATTTCTCTCATGACGTATTCTCATATAATCGTCATCGACCAAGGCACGCATTCCACGCGAGCTATTATTTATAATCAGTTGGGCCAATCTGTTTTTAAATCGCAGCAGAGTATAGATTTATTTTACCTCGAGTCTAATCAAGTAGAACAAGATGGCTCACAGATTCTTAGATCATGTGAAAAAGTCTTAAAAGATGCGCATGAGTTCATTATTGAGCATCAAATCACAGAAGTAGCTGTAGCATTAACCACTCAGAGATCAACCGTTATCGCATGGGATTCAATAAAAGGAGATGCGATTGTACCGGCTCTAAGTTGGCTTGATACACGCGCTCAAAGCGTTTTGGAAAACTTTCCTATTAATGAAAGTGTTATCAAAGGAAAGACAGGTTTGCCATTATCAGCACATTATGGAGCCTCAAAGTTACAATGGCTTCTTGATAATGATGATACGGTTAAACAGGCAAAAAATGAGAATCATCTCAAGTATGGCCCGTTAATATCATATTTGCTTTTTAATTTACTCAAACAACATCCAAATTATGTTGACTATTCAAATGCCCACCGCACTCTATTATGGAACTTGCAAACTAAAGACTGGGATGATGATTTGTTGAGTGCTTTTTCTATAAGCAAAGAGGGATTGCCACAGCCCATGCCTAATACTTATGAATATGGAAATTTAAAAGAAGTTGATTATCCTTTGGTGCTAGCAAATGGAGATCAAAATAGTGCTGTGTATGGCTATGGTAATTTAAAGGACGCTACTGCTTTTATTAATATCGGTACAGGTGCGTTTATATTGGCGCAAAGTAAACATGCGCCGGTTTTAGATACTGATCTTTTAGCTAGTATTACTTATAGCTCAGATTACCTGCAAGAATTTGTATTAGAAGGTACTGTAAACGGTGCGGGTGCTGCAATGACTTGGGCAGAAGAAGAGTGGGGGATTAGGAATATAGAATCTGTGCCCTGGAAGAATGTTAAAGAAGTGCCAGTTTTTTTGAATACTGTTGGTGGATTGGGTTCTCCATATTGGCATGCAAATCTAGAACCAAGATTTTTAGATAAAAATAAAAGCTTCAAGGACTATTCTATAGAGCAATGCATGGCGTCAATAATGGAAAGTATTGTTTTTTTAATAGTAAACAATGTTGAAGAAATGAAAAAATGTGAAATTGAAATCAATCAACTATTAATTGCCGGTGGCATGAGTAAAGATGATCAACTTTGTCAATCTATCGCTAACCTATGTGCTATACCCGTGATCGTTTCAAGCTTCAAAGAGGCTACCTCAAGAGGTGCCGCTTGGTTAGCGTTCCAACGACCCGAATGGGAAATGTTAGAAAGTAGAGAATACTTTCCAGAAAAGGATGATGATATAAATGGTCGTTTTATTGAGTTTAAATTAGCGATGAGTGAATTAGTGAGTTAAATCATATGAAAGATAGATTAGTGGCTCATCGCGGTGATATGACAACATATCCTGAAAATAGCTTGCTTGCATTATGTTCAGCAGCGCAATTAGGGTTCAGATATATAGAGCTTGATATTCAATTTTCTAAAGATGATGTTCCTATTGTTATTCATGATGAAAACCTAGTGCGCACTACAGGTATTAATAAAAAAGTATCTGAGTGTTCTTCTGAATTTTTAATAGATACACAAGTGTTAACACAACTACAAGACGATAATGTTAACTCGCTACTCAATATTTCTACGTTGGAAAGAACAGTAGAAGTTTTGAATGAATATCCTAATATAACGTTATTCGTGGAAATAAAAAGACAATGTCTTGATAGTTTGAATGTCGAGTTTGTTGTAGAGACTATTCTTAAAAATCTACTTAATGCTAAGTTTAATATAGTTATTATTTCCTTTGTAAGAGAAGTGGTAGAGGCTGCGAAGTCTCTTGGTAATTATCCTATTGGATGGGTGCTACGTAACTATGATCAAGAGCATCACAAAATTGTGGATAAAATGAAACCAAATTATATTTTCTGCAATGTTAAAAAAATAAATAAACCATCAGAATTATGGAAAGGCCCATGGAAATGGGTGCTATATGATATAAAGAACCCATCGTTTGCTTATGAGCTATTAGAGCAGGGTGTTGATCTTGTTGAAACCGGTGATATCGTCAAATTAAATGCTTCTGAATATTTTACTGATTAGTTATGGAATACGATATTGCGATTATTGGGGGTGGCATTCATGGGGTAGGAGTTGCACAAGCTGCAGCAGTGCGTGGGTATAAAACAATCCTGCTAGAGCAGTACGGTCATCTAGCAGAGGGAACCTCTTCACGATCAAGCAAACTCATTCATGGGGGGTTGCGTTATCTTGAGCAGTTTGAATTTTCTTTAGTGCGTGAATGTTTATTGGAGCGTAGCTATCTGCTTGAAAATGCTCCTGATTTAGTCAAACTTACTCCTGTTTATCTTCCTGTTTATAAGCATTCAAAGCGTTCCCCATGGATGATTCGTGCAGGGTTGTCTTTGTATGCATTGCTTGGGAATTTAAGTGCTGATGCACGATTTAAAAAAGTAAAAAAGAATCAATGGACGCAATTACATGGTCTTGATGTGCAAAATCTTCAAGCAGTTTACCAATATTATGAAGCACAAACTGATGACAGCCTACTCACTCAAGCTGTGATGGATTCTGCACAACAATATGGAGCTGAGTTAATTCTACATGCAAATGTAACCAATATTGAGTTGGGGACTGATATAAATAAAATATCATATGCAAATGAATCAAATGAAAGTTGTATTTTAAAAAGTAAAGTTATTATCAATGCAGCTGGTCCATGGGCGGCAGATGTTGTTGATTGTGTGCAACCTAAACAGAAAAATGTACAAGTGGATCTGGTGCAAGGTGCACATGTCGTCTTGCCAGTGTGCATGGGTGATAACATATTTTATATAGAAAGCCCTCAGGATAAGCGTCCTATATTTGTCATGCCTTGGTACGGTGAAACCATGATAGGTACCACAGAAAGTATCTTTACGGGTGACCCTGGTAAGACTTACCCTTTAGAAAGCGAAGTTGAGTATTTGTTAGAAGCATTTTCTATATGTTTTCCTGAATATAGAAATAAGGAACTAGAAATTAGTAAGCAGTTTGCAGGGCTACGGGTTCTTCCGAGGAGCCAAAAGAATGCTAACCAACGTTCACGTGAAACTATTTATTTACGGGATCGAAAAAATAAGCCACGCCTTCTTTCTATCTTTGGTGGGAAGTTAACGGCCTATCGGGCAACTGCAGAACATGTAATTGAATATATAGAATCTTCATTACCTAAAGTTGACTCTCAAGTGAGCACTAAAGATCTAAAATTAACCAAACCTAACTAAAATTTAAACTTATAATGAGGTTGATGTATGGTGTTTCATAAAGCTTTCACGTATAGATAAATTTTGACGGGATGATTGGTCTATAATTTCGTGTATAGAGCCTTCATACTCATTATGAATAATATTAAAAAATACATCGGTAAGTGGGTGTTTGCCTGTAGGTAGTGCAATCACTTTTTGCTTGAACTTAATCGGATATACAACCTTGTTGGAAAATAATATTTTTACTGCAAATACCCAACGCCAATCCCATGAATAGGGTGCAGCAGAATCTTTACCAGCATAGATTTCAAACAATTCTCCTTCTTTAGCCACATCTTCGCTATAGATAATTGCTTGGTAAGAGTGAGTGTTATTTGAGCATATTAAATTTGCTTCAACGATATCTGCTTTTTCTGATTTCGGGCTGATCTGATGATATAAGTCTGGGTAAAATAATTGTAAAAAAGCTAACAGCTTTGGGTATTGTTTGGCCGTAGTAGACATAAATGCATACTGTCCTAATCCAAAAGTTCTATCAACCAGTTATACTAGTATTATGCGCCCGTAGCTCAGCTGGATAGAGTACCTGGCTTCGAACCAGGTGGTCGGGAGTTCGAATCTCTCCGGGCGCGCCATTATATAAGTAGCCTTTTAGGCCACTTATATAATGGCTTACTGAAGAGACATTCGAACGATAGAGTTCGACAAATCGGCAGGACAGCCGATTTGGATGTCACGTTAGTGGCGCATGAGCGTAGCGAATGTGAGAGTCATGGATGACTCGAATCAATCTCTCCGGGCGCGCCATATTGGTAAGATACTTACTTTGCTAGAGGTTATTTTTGCCCATGAAAAATTCTCTTGCATCTCCTTTTGATTTCAAGCTTACGAATAATAAGTAAAGGAATCCAAATAGCCCGCCACCAAAGACACATAAAAAACCACATATTAAACCAGTAACTTTAGAGTGTTCTCTCCAAACCACCCAAGAAGCAAATAGGAAAAGATGGATTAGAAAATCAATATTGAATTGAGCACGCCATGGATGATTTATGATGTCACCAAAAAATACATTTGGCCAATTTATACCCATCTGTGATATCGCTTCCCATGTCACTACAATCATTAATGTCCAGGACAGTAATAAAAAAAGTTTTAATTTCATGATGTGCCTTAGAGAATATTGAATAATTAATTTAGTGTATATTATAAAATACATTTTGAAATGTGTTAAAAAGAACTTAATGCATACTTGAGTAACCGTTTGCTTAACAATCTAAATTTTTTAAAAAACAATTGACCAAAGACATCATTATTCACTGGTTTCGCCAGGACTTGAGAATTCAAGACAACCCATCTTTGTTTGAAGCTGCTAAGAATGGATTGGTTTTACCTGTTTATATACTTGATGATAAAAATGCAGATGAACATACTATGGGTGCAGCAAGTCGATGGTGGTTGCATTATTCACTACAAGCACTTGATAAATCTCTAAAGGGAAAGCTTGCGATATATATTGGTGATCCTAAAAAGATTCTTATTGATTTAATTGAGGAGCATAATGTTAAAGCAGTATATTGGAATCGATGTTATGAGCCTTGGCGAATCACACGAGATAAGAAAATAAAGAAAGCATTAGAAGTCCATAATACAGATGCACAAAGTTTTAATGGTTCATTGCTTTGGGAGCCATGGCAAATTCTTAAAAAAGATGAAACACCCTATAAAGTGTTTACACCCTATTACCGAAAAGGCTGTTTAAACGCTGTTTCACCAAGAATACCATTACCTAAACCTAAAAGATTAAAGTTATTTGAAGATGAAACTAATAATTCTTCTATAGATGAATTGAATTTGTTACCAACTATTCAATGGGATAAGCAATTAGAGCCTCATTGGAAAATTGGTGAAGTGTCTGC
>CAZFEP010000005.1:0-8660 GCA_964517365.1 uncultured Thiotrichales bacterium
AGAAGGTAGGCTTTAGTTAAAAATAGCTGGCCTAATGTTCCAAAACCGCCTAGTAAAATAAGTAATAACCATTCTTTGTTTTCTGGATTTTGCCAAAACCAGAACATAGGGATGGATGAAATGATTAAACTGATTAAGCCAAAGTAGAACACAATTCTGCTTGTGGGTTCGGTTATAGACATTCTTCGTATGGTGACTTTGGCGAGTGCAGCTAATGCGCCTCCCATTAAGCCGGCGAGGGATGCAATGTGTACGGTACCGGTTGGCTTGATCACTAACACTACGCCAAGGAAACCAATCATGATCGCCATAATGGCACGTAGGGATACATGTTCACCTAACCATAGGAAAGCAATGATGGGAATAAATAAAGGTGCACTGATTTTTAACAGCATTGCATCTGCAAGAGGTAATTCAGATAGGGCATAGAAGAAACAATACATGGCCGTTACGCCCGATAAGGATCTTAAGAAATGCCATTTAATATTAACCGTCTTCAGGGTGCTTACACCGAGTTTTAAAATAAGAGGTAACAGGATAAGCAAGCCAAATAGGTTTCTAAAAAATAGAATGTTTTGGCTAGGTAAATTTTCTGAGAGTAATTTTACTAATGAACCCATACCTACAAAACATAGCTCTGCAAACATAGCTAAAATACATCCTAGAATTAAATTATTAGTGCGCACTTTAAAAGTGTAACTGCCTGTAAGTGATGAATTTGAGTGGAAATACTCTAAATTTGCATCAAATACGCTGTTCTAGGTCGAGTATATTGTCGAGTAATGATCTCCTTCCAAGTAACAAGGTCCAACGTTTGCCATTGGCTTGTTTCCAGAGAATGATGGAGCGGATACCAGCTAATAGTAATGCTCGAATTTTGCTGGCATTTTGATCCATTTTCAAATAAACAGGGTCTCCTTCAATGATCACCTTGGGTCCTAATGGGCTGACATGTTCCCGGTAAAGTCCGCCTAAATCTTGGGTGATATCTTCGAATGAATCTGCAACCGATTCATATTGATTGCTAATGCGCTCAATCTGGCTGCCTAATGATGAAAATGCTTGTTTGTTTTCTTCTAACTTAGAGGCCAGGTACATTAAGTTAATGGCGTAACGAGTACGTTCCACCGCATGTTTTTCGCTTTTATTTTGCAAGGCTGTTTTCAGTGTTTGAATACCCAGTCGCAAGTTTTCGGTAGAACCATATACTTCAATAAATTGGTCTGGATTGAGTTTTAGAATGCTTTCAACAGTTGGAACCATGCATGAATGTTGGCTATTGCCTTCCCAGGCAATATTTTGAACAAGTGCTAATGATTGATATAAACCAATAAGCGCTAAGGTTTGATCTTTAGTAACAGTAAACACAGTGTGAAGCCAAATTAATTAATTGTATCGGTCTTCAATAATAGCACCACCAAGACATTTATCATCATGATAAAGTACTACACTCTGACCTGGTGTGATGGCCCATTGTGGTTCTGCAAAGGTTACTTCATGTTCTTTTCCATTAGAAAGATTGATCGAGCAAGCTTGATCGGTTTGACGGTAACGGGTTTTGGCTTTGATGTTTTCTAACGATGCAGGTGGATTGCCTGCAATCCAATGAAAATCTTTGGTGGATAATTTAGAATGAAACAGAGACTCATGATCTCTGCCTTGCACTACATAAAGGCAATTAGTATCAATGTCTTTATCGGATACGTACCAAGGCTCCTCTGAATGTTCGCGTTGGCCGCCAATACCTAAGCCTTGTCGTTGTCCGATTGTATAAAACATAACACCTTCGTGTTGACCAATTATTTTGTCATCTAAAGTTTTTATATCACCAGGTTGAGACGGGATATAATTTTGTAAGAAATCTCTAAACTTGCGCTCACCAATAAAACAAATGCCGGTGCTGTCTTTTTTGTCAAAAGTATCAAATTTTTTGCTTTTAGCGATCTTTCTAACTTCGGTTTTATCCATTTTCCCAATGGGAAATATCGACTTTGATAATTGCTGTTGATCTAGAGTATGTAAAAAATAACTTTGATCTTTATTGGCGTCTAAGCCTTTATATAAAAATGCATCCTTGTCAGTAATATCACAGTTTGCGTAGTGCCCAGTTGCGATATAGTCCGCATCTAAATTAACAGCATGTTCTAGAAAAGCATTAAACTTAATTTCTTTATTGCAAATAATATCTGGATTCGGGGTTCGCCCGGAACGATATTCTGTTAAAAAGTATTCAAATACCCGGTCCCAATATTCGCTTGAGAAATTAACCGTGTGCAGTGGAATATCAATTTGATCACATATACTTTGCGCGTCTTTCAAGTCAACAGATGCAGAACAGTATTCTTTGTCATCGTCTTCTTCCCAGTTTTTCATAAACAAGCCTTCAACTTTGAAGCCTTGTTTTTGGAGAAGATAAGCGGCGACGGAGGAGTCTACGCCGCCAGACATTCCGACAATAATTTTATGGGTCATAAAATTGGATGAGGTTTCAACTTAAGAAAAGTTGCTACCAATGTTGATGGATACTGCGCATGATACCTAGATCTTGTCGTTTGCCAGCAAGGTAATCATTAAGACTTTCTGTTACCAATGTGCTTCTAATTCTGGTTTCAGGCAAGGCAAGAATTTCATCTTTATGATGCCAATTGGCATTTAAAATACCTTTGTCCAGCTCGGTAGTAATCTGTTCTTTGCTGCAATCACCACAGAAAGTGAAACGCAAAAAGGTTTCATCCTTGCGTGGATGTTGCCATTGATAAATACCAACGAGTGCTTCTGGGTAAAATTCCCAGCCGGTTTCTTCGAGTGTTTCGCGTTGCGCGGCTTCTATCAATGTTTCACCCGGTTCCCAATGGCCAGCGGGTTGATTGAGGACTGGAGTTCCTTCGATTAATTCTTCAACCAAAAGAAAGTTTTCATCACGTTCTATAACGGCTGCGACGGTTATATGTGGTTCCCATTTCATAATATTTTGATTATTTTAAAGGTTACTGGACGGCTGTATCAGTCGAACGGATAGATAGGTTTTACTGCGTTTCAAGGTATGCTTGTATAATTAACATCATTTATTCTTATGTAATTCAATATAATAGGAAGATTATCTAATCTATATTATTGGAATAACTTGAAACTCACTATGTATGCACCCATATTACTATGTATTACACATTATCCTTACAGTAAGCCAAATGGTGCGTTTTAGATATTGTCACTAGGCTGCAAAATAGTGCTGTATATAATATTAATATAATAGTTTAACAATAGAGTATGTCTGATCAAGAAGAAATTCGCCACGATGAAGAGCTGGCGGTGCAAGAGGCTAAGCCAAAAACGAAGCAGCCTCGGATGTACAAAGTTGTAATTTTGAATGATGATTACACTCCAATGGAGTTTGTGGTTCATATTTTAGAAGATTTTTTCAAGATGAACAGAGAGAAAGCTACTCGAGTTATGTTGCACGTGCATACGCGTGGAAAAGGCGTATGTGGTGTATTTACACGTGATGTAGCGGAAACGAAAGTTGCCCAAGTAAATGACTATTCAAGGATGAATAACCACCCACTACTTTGTGCCATGGAAGAGGCTTAGGTAGAAGTTTTATAGATAGGTACTCATGCTAAATAAAGAGCTAGAATTTACACTAAATGTCGCGTTCAAAGAGGCACGTGAAAAGCGACATGAATTTATGACGGTTGAGCATCTTCTGCTTGCGCTTACACAAAACCCGGCAGCAGCAGATGTGTTACGGGCATGCGGGGCAGACCTAACAAAGCTTGCCACCGAGCTTGCAGAATTCATTGGTGATAATACACCCGTTTTGCCCGAAGACGATGATCGTGATACGCAACCTACATTGGGTTTTCAACGAGTTTTGCAACGCGCTGTGTTTCATGTTCAATCATCAGGTAAAAAAGAAGCGGAAGTAACGGGTGCAAATGTATTGGTTGCTATATTTGGAGAGCAAGAGTCACATGCAGTTTACTTGTTAGGTCAACATGATGTTGCGAGATTAGATGTAGTGAATTTTATCGCTCATGGTATTTCCAAAGTACCTATGGAATCAGAAAGTGATTTAACCGGCGATCCTGAAGTAGATTTAAACGGAGATGCGCCTGCACCGAAACCTCTAGAACGATTTGCAACCAATCTAAACGCACATGCCATCGAAGGAAAAATAGATCCTTTGATTGGGCGTGAAAATGAAGTCGAACGTGTGGTGCAAATTTTATGTCGGCGTCGTAAAAATAATCCTTTGTTAGTGGGTGAGGCGGGTGTCGGTAAAACCGCTATTGCTGAAGGGCTTGCAAAGCGTATTGTTGAAAAGCAAGTACCTGAAATATTACAAGATAGTACAATTTACTCTCTAGACTTGGGTGGGTTGGTTGCCGGTACAAAGTATCGCGGCGATTTTGAAAAACGATTGAAAGGTGTATTGCATCAATTAAAAGAAGAAGAGGGTGCAATATTATTTATCGATGAAATTCATACTGTAATTGGTGCCGGTTCGGCTTCAGGTGGAGTAATGGATGCATCTAATCTAATTAAACCTATGCTAAGTTCTGGTGAGCTTAAATGCATAGGCTCAACCACTTATCAAGAATTCCGTGGAGTATTTGAAAAAGATCGCGCTCTAGCCAGAAGATTCCAAAATATAGATGTGGATGAACCTTCTGTAGATGAAACGTTTCAGATTCTTAAAGGTCTTCGTAGTCGATTTGAAGATCACCACGATGTCAAATACTCTGATAAAGCTCTCAAGTCAGCAGCAGAACTTGCTGACAAGTATATTAATGATCGTTTCATGCCAGACAAGGCCATTGACGTGATTGATGAAGCGGGGGCAAATATGAATATTAAGCCTAAGTCAGCTCGTAAAAAGACCATTTCAGTTAAACAAATTGAAGATGTTGTGTCTAAAATCGCCCGCATCCCGCCTAAGCATGTAAGTTCCGATGACACGACTGTGCTGAAGAACCTGGAGCGGGACTTAAAGTTAGTAGTGTTTGGACAAGACGATGCGATCAGCACGTTGTCTACTGCTATAAAAATGTCGCGTTCTGGTATTGGTAATGAAGAAAAGCCGATTGGATCATTTTTGTTCGCAGGACCTACTGGTGTAGGTAAAACGGAAGTAACTAAACAATTATCATTGATACTAGGTATTGAATTATTACGCTTTGATATGTCTGAGTATATGGAGCGGCATACAGTTTCACGATTACTAGGTGCGCCTCCTGGTTACGTTGGATTTGATCAAGGAGGATTGTTAACCGATGCCGTATTAAAGGCTCCACACTGTGTACTGCTTTTGGATGAAATTGAAAAAGCACATCCAGATGTTTTCAATTTGCTATTGCAGATTATGGATCATGGCACTTTGACAGATACGAATGGCAGGAAGGTAGATTTTCGAAATGTAATTTTGGTGATGACCACCAATGCGGGTGCTTCGGAAATGAATCGAAGCAGTGTCGGATTTACTTCACAAGATCATCAGGCGGATGGGATTGAGATTATTAAGCGAACTTTCACGCCAGAGTTTAGAAATCGAATGGATGCCATTATTCAATTCTCGGCATTAAATAAGAAGACAATTCTACATGTTGTTGAGAAGTTTGTGTCCAAACTTGAAGCGCAGCTAGAATCTAAGAATATAGAAATTCAGGTAGAGGCTTCTGCTAAACAATGGATTGCAGAACGTGGTTATGATGTAAAAATGGGTGCACGTCCAATGGAACGTGTTATCCAAGAGCACATCAAGAAGCTGCTTGCAGAAGAGATATTATTTGGTCGCTTAGAAAACGGTGGAAAGGTTGTTATTAGTGCTAACGAAGATGCGGGCGATGAAAATTCTGAAAACGGATTGGAAATAGAGTTTTTAGAAGAAGTAACTCACTAAATGTTTGCTTGTTGATTACGGATTCTGATACTTATACTGACCGAGACGATCTAACAAATTATCTGTCTGCTGTGCTTCTAGCCACTAAAGTAGACTTATAACTACTTACATAGTTTATTTTCATGCAGGTTAATTATTGCAAGGTAATTATTACTTTCCTCGAAAAGTAATTCTTCCTTTAGATAAATCATAGGGTGTCATTTCAACGGTAACTTTGTCGCCGGTCAAAATTTTAATATAGTGTTTGCGCATACGTCCCGATATATGGGCGGTAATCGTGTGCCCATTTTCAAGTTCTACGCGAAACATTGTATTTGGCAGGGTTTCCATAACGGTACCCTCCATTTCGATTTGGTCTTCCTTAGCCATGCTGCTCCCGTACTTTTACGTACGTAAATGTAAGAAGTCGAACATTATGAGAGAAGAAAAAAATAAAACAAGTGATTTGATTTATGAGTACAATATCCTTGTCGAAACCCCATCAAATCACTCAGATAATGCTTATTATCTGCAATATATCAGCCTATACAAATGAGCCACGCATATTTATTTCCTGGTCAAGGGTCACAATCCGTAGGAATGCTAGCGGAATTAGCTAGCGAATACCCCGAAGTTAGCCAAACCTTTGAACAAGCATCAGAAATTTTGAAACAGGATCTTTGGGCATTAGTGTCAGAAGGGCCGGTAGAAGATCTAAATCGAACTGAAAACACGCAACCCATTATGCTCTGCTCAAGTATAGCGGTCTGGAAAATTTGGGCTAAACAATTTACTCCGTTACCCAGTTACGTTGCGGGCCATAGCTTTGGTGAGTACACAGCATTGGTTTGTGCGGGTGTTCTTGATTTTGACACAATGGTGCCTCTTGCACGATTTCGTGGAGAGGTCATGCAACAAGCCGTTCCTGAAGGAAAGGGCGCGATGGCGGCCGTATTAGGCTTAGACAATGACAAACTCGCTGCGGTGTGCGCGGAAGTGTCTCACGGAGAAGTAGTCGAAGCGGTTAATTATAATGCTCCAGGTCAAGTGGTTATTGCGGGTGATGCCGAGGCCGTTGCAAGAGCTATTGATGCTGCTAAAGAAGCCGGTGCTAAGCGTGCAGTTGTTTTGCCACTCAGCGTTCCATCACACAGTTCTTTGATGCAGCCTGCTGCAGAGAAAATGCGTGAATATTTGAAGGATGTAACTTTTAATATTGCTGATGTAAGAGTTGTTCACAATGCTGATGTAAAAGTCCATGCGAACGAAGGTGACATGAAAGAAGCCTTATATAAACAGCTTTTTAATCCAGTACGCTGGGTAGAGACCATTCAGCATATGGTTACAGAAAGCACACAGACCTTTGTAGAGTTAGGCCCCGGTAAAGTGCTTACTGGATTGAGTAAGCGTATTGATAAAAGTGTTCCATGTTATGGTGTCTATGATTTAAAGAGCTTAGAGCTGGCGTTAGAAAAAGTTTCAGAAAAGGTAAAGTAGTTATTATGGATAAGCAAGTTGCACTGGTGACCGGTGCTAGCAGAGGTATAGGTAAAGCCATTTTGCATGCGTTAGCAGCAGATGGATATTCTGTAGTAGGCACTGCCACAACAGATAAAGGTGCTCAAAACATACAAGACGAGTTGAGCAAGAATAATTATCAAGGGCATGCATTGGTTTTGGATGTTACGCAAGAGGATTCTATAAAATCATGTCTTGCAAATATAAAAGATAAGTTCAGTGCACCCACTATTCTGGTAAATAATGCGGGCATTACTAAAGATAATTTATTAATGCGCATGAAAGATGATGAATGGAATGATGTAATTAATACTAATTTGTCATCAATGTATCGAATTTCTAAAGCATGCTTGCGCGATATGATGAAGGCAAAAACGGGGCGTATAGTTAATATTTCTTCAGTTGTGGGGTCTTCCGGTAATGCGGGTCAAACGAACTACTCAGCCGCCAAAGCAGGAATATTAGGATTTACAAAATCATTAGCACAAGAAGTAGGTTCACGGGGAATTACGGTAAATGCTATTGCGCCAGGCTTTATTGAGACAGATATGACAGATGAGCTTAATGAAGATCAGCAAAATGCGTTGATGAGCAAAATTCCTTTGGGTCGTATGGGAAGTGTCAAAGACATTGCTGAGGCCGTGAAATTTTTGGTTTCTGAGAATGCAGGTTATATAACCGGGGAAACTATGCATATTAATGGTGGGCTATATATGTCCTAGAATATGTTAAATAAAACCTATTCTTGGTTAAAGTATATCTTCTAAACCCTTGTATCTATTCGACAAAACCATTTAAACCATTAAATGGATGCTAAGATCAATTTGGTATTACTCCGGAATAGTGGTATTTAAGAAGTTGGCAAGGCGGTAACCTTTTCAATACAATAGCGACCCGATTTAGGAAGGTCCGAAATTTTTGCATAGAGGAAGCAATTTTATGAGCACAAATGAAGAAAGAGTTAAAAAGATTGTTGTAGAGCAATTAGGTGTAAGTGAAGATGAAGTTAAAGACAGCGCATCTTTTGTTGATGATCTAGGTGCAGACTCTCTAGACACAGTAGAATTGGTAATGGCTTTGGAAGAGGAGTTTGAATGTGAAATTCCTGACGAAGCCGCTGAAAAAATAACTACTGTTAAGGAAGCGATTGATTACGTTAATAACAATAAATAATTATTATAGTTAATATTATTTTCTAAGGCAGAATGGTTTTTGAATAACGTTCTGCTTAATCATTTTGAGTTATTTTAAATAAAGTTAAAAC
>CAZFEP010000005.1:8760-38553 GCA_964517365.1 uncultured Thiotrichales bacterium
AATAAAGTTAAAACTATGTCACGAAGACGTGTTGCTGTAACCGGACTAGGGATTGTATCTCCAGTCGGTTCAACTATCGAAAAAGCTTGGGGAAATATTAAAGCTGGTAACAGTGGTATTTCTAAAATTGATTGTTTTGATGCAAGTGAGTTTTCTGTACAAATTGCAGGGCAAACTCGTGATTTTGCCGTAGATGATTATTTGAGTAAAAAAGATCAACGCAAGATGGATCCTTTTATTCATTATGGTATTGGAGCTGGCATACAAGCGATAGATGATTCAGGTTTTGAGGTTACGGAAGAAAATGCTGATCGTATTGGAGTTGCGATTGGTAGTGGTATCGGTGGGCTGCCTGGGATTGAGAAAAGTAACGAAGCCTATTTGAAGGGTGGTCCTAAAAAGATCTCGCCTTTCTTTGTTCCGAGCAACATTATTAATATGGTTTCTGGCAACTTATCTATTATGAAAGGTTTGCGCGGACCCAATATTTCTATTGTTTCAGCATGTACTACCGGTACACATAATATTGGTGATGCGGCAAGAATGATTATGTATGGAGATGCAGATATCATGATTGCAGGGGGTGCTGAAATGGCAACGTGTCCATTAGGTATTGGTGGGTTCGCTGCAGCTAGAGCACTTTGTGCATCTCATAATGACGATCCTGAGGGCGCAAGCCGTCCGTTTGACTTAAACAGAAATGGCTTTGTTTTGGGCGATGGTGCGGGCGTGATTGTGCTTGAAGAATATGAAAGTGCTAAAGCACGTTCTGCTAATATTTATTGTGAGTTGGCTGGCTACGGTATGAGTAGTGATGCATACCATATGACATCTCCAGCTGAAGGAGGAAGTGGTGGTGCAAAATGTATGCAAAATGCATTAGCAGATGCTGGCTTAAATCCAAATGAAGTGGACTACATTAATGCACATGGAACGTCTACTCCAGCGGGCGATGTTGCGGAAACTCAGGGCATCAAGAGCACTTATGGTGATCATGCGAGAAATCTAGCGGTAAGTTCTACAAAATCTATGACAGGACATTTGTTGGGTGCTGCAGGCGGTGTGGAAGCTGTATTTAGCATTCTTGGCTTGTATCATGATATTTTGCCCCCCACCATAAATTACGACACGCCTGATCCTGAATGTGATCTCGATTATGTGCCAAATGAAGCCCGAGATAAGAAAATCAATGTAGCGCTATCAAATTCATTCGGTTTTGGCGGTACGAATGGCACCGTCGTGATGAAAAAGATCTAATCAATGTTGCTGATGTTTTGGGTCAAATAAACCTGACTCGAACTAGCATTTTATCTAGCATCTTATTATGAATAGTCCTGAAGTCATCATTAATGGTGCCCGGGGCGATCAGATTTCTACTCTAGACCGTGGATTGCTTTATGGTGATGGCGTTTTTGAAACGATAGCGGTAAAGCAGGGCAAACTTCAATTTTGGTCTGAGCATCTTGAAAGACTCATCAGAGGTTGTAAAGTTCTGGGTTTACAGAACCTTGAAATACCGTTGCTTGAGAAAGAACTGCAGCAGGTCCTTGCCGCTGATGCCAAAACAGACTGTGTAATAAAAATTATAATTACACGTGGTGTTGGTGGCAGAGGATATAAACCTACCATTCAAACGCTAACACGTATTGTGCAGAAATTCCCATGGCCAGAGTACCCGGATAGTTTTGTCGAGCGGGGTATAAATGTCACGCAATGCGATTTTCATTTATCAAGACAAAGCAAATTGTCGAAAATTAAACATCTAAACCGTCTTGAACAAGTGCTTGCTAGAAGTGAATGGGAAGATGAGTATCAAGAAGGATTGGTTTGCGATGAAGCGGGGAATATTATTGAAGGTACCTCTGCTAATGTTTTTTTTCAAACAAAGGATGGTCTTGTAACGCCGAAGCTTGATCTATGCGGTGTAGCAGGAGTAATGCGTAAAATCATAATTGAATATTGCTATAAAAGTGATATCGCACTTGAGGTGAGAGACTTTAAGCATTCGGAGTTAGATGATATTAAAGGGATGTTTCTATGTAACAGTATCCATGCAGTTTGGCCTGTTAGCCACTATTGTGGGCGAGCCATCGGTAAAACAGTTATAATCGATCAACTCATTGCTGCCTTCAATAGATAGGAAATCTTGCGTGAAAACTTTTACACGTATCATTAGCTCTATGTTAATCATCATGACTATCATGGTGACGTTGTTGTCTATCTATTTTAAAGATTATGCAAATAAGCCGTTATCTTTAACAGATGAGGAAGTACAGCTTGTGGTTGAGCCAGGTATGCACTTCAAACAAATTACTCATTTGCTTGTAGAGGCTGGAGTGGTTAAGGAAATCTTGCCATGGCAAATATTTGGAAGGCTTAGCGGGGTAAGTAGTTCAATAAAAGCCGGTGAATATACCTTTCAAGCAAATTTAAGTCCTGTTCAGTTATTAAATAAGTTGATAAAAGGTAGCACAGTACAATTTGCCATTACGGTTGTTGAAGGTTGGACGTTTAACCAAATGTGGGAAGAGGTCAACAAGCACGAAAAGATAAAACAGGTTGCGAAAACAAAACAAGAGCTTTTGGAGTTATTAGAGATAGAGAAACATCCCGAAGGTTTGTTTTATCCAGACACTTATCATTTTCCTGCTGGAACAACTAATGTTGAGTTTTTTCAACGTGCTCATGAGTATATGGAAGGAGTATTACAGGAGGAATGGGCTAACCGAGATAAAGATACTAACTTAAAGACAGCGGATGAAGTATTGATCTTGGCGTCTATCATTGAAAAAGAAACCAGTGTTGATGATGAACGTGAATTAGTGGCAGCAGTATTTAATACTCGTCTAAAACGTAATATGCGATTACAAACAGACCCCACCGTTATTTATGGTATGGGAGATGAATATCAAGGAAATATTCGCCGCAAAGATCTAAAAGAAGACACACCTTACAATACCTATGTGCATAAAGGTTTGCCGCCCACCCCCATTGCGTTGCCAAGCAGGGCATCCATCGCTGCTGCATTGCATCCTGCGGATACTGAAGTTATATTTTTTGTCTCTAAAGGAGATGGCACACATCATTTTTCTAAAACATATGATGAGCACCGCAATGCTGTGATCAAATACCAGCTTGGTGGAAAGAAGCACAAGTATCAAGCAGATCATAAAAGCGAATAAATCTCTAAAATTCAAGAAAGATTATGAGTGTTGATACAGAAGAAATGTTTCAAGGAAAGTTTATTACTTTCGAAGGAACAGAGGGGGTAGGTAAGTCTACACAGATTAAACTGCTAGAGAATTATTTAAAAACTAAAAATATCTCTTGTAAGGTGACGCGTGAACCGGGAGGCACAAAGCTAGGTGAGCGAGTTAGGGAAATACTTCTAAATAATGATGGAGTAGATATAGATCCCATGACAGAGTTATTACTGATGTTTTCTGCTCGCGCGCAACATTTAAAAGACGTTATCTATCCAGCTTTAAAAGAAAATACCTGGGTTCTGTGTGATCGATTTACAGATGCAAGTTATGCCTATCAAGGGGGTGGACGAGGTTTGTCTTTCCCGTTGATTAAAAGAATAGAATCTTCAGTGCAAAACAATTTCAGGCCTGATTTGACGATATTGCTTTCAGGCGATATTCAGGAAGGTATGCAAAGAGTGTCAAATCGAGGTAAGAAAGATCGTTTTGAACTGGAAAAATTAGAGTTCTTTGAAAGAGTTCGTAGTAGTTACTTAAAACTTGCTAAAGCGAGCCCTGAACGATTTTCAATAGTTGATGCGGATCAAAAAATTGATAAAGCGGCATTAGCAATACAAGCAGCTGTGAATAGACGGTTTGCAGAGTTGATGGTCTAAAGTCAGAGTTTACTAATGTTATTTCCTTGGCAAAAAAATGCTTGGCAACGTGCGTTACATTATTTAGAAGAAGATCGACTTGCACACGCAGTGTTGATATCAGGTCCGTCACATATTGGTAAGTTAGTGTTCTGCTTGTCATTCATGCAACGGCTTAATTGTACAAAGCCAACAGCCGATGGTCATGCATGTGGCAATTGCAAAAATTGCCTACTTTTTGTTGCAAGAACTCACCCAGATATTCGCATGATCAATGTTGATGATGAATCTGAGCACGAAAAGAAACCCGTGAGTAATATTGAGCAAATAAAGATTGATGACATTCGGGAAGTAAATCACTTTATGACCTTGAGCCGTCAGCTAGGTGCACACAAGATCCTTTGTCTTAATTATGCCGATACCATGAATAATAATGCTGCAAATGCGTTATTAAAGACCTTGGAAGAACCTCCGAAAAATTCAATTATATTTTTAATAACACATCGTGCCGATGCATTGCTGCCTACTATAAAGAGTCGTTGCCAAACATGGAGTTTTCATTTGCCTGATAGCAAGGAAAGTTTGAGCTGGTTGAATGAGCAAACGAAACAAGATTCTTGGCCTGCTTTACTTAAGGCAGCGGGTAATCGCCCTTTGTTTGCTTATGATCTAGAGGTTTCTGGGCTCGGTGAAAAAAGGGTGAGCTATTACCAGGATTTATTCCAAATATTATCCGGCAAGAGTGCTGTCACCAAGGTCTCGCCAAAGCATCAGGATGAGCCCCTTGAGAGACTTGTGACATGGCAACAAGGCTGGTGTGCAGATCTGGTGCGTTGTCACTTTGGCAATGAGCCGGTAACCCTTGAAAATCCTGACATTCGTCGGAGCTTGCATAGTCTAGCGGGCCGAGTAGACTTACATTCATTATTCAGATTTATGGATAAACTTACTGAATTACGTAGGTTTTCCAGCGCACCTCTCAACAAGAGGCTATTCATTGAAGACATGCTGATACGGTGTCAGGATATTTTTGAAAAACCGGTTTAAACCGATATTAATTAAAATTTACTATGGCAGAAGGAAGCAGAGGCATACTATCGCTGGCAATCAAAGATAAAGGTTCTTTGTACGCAGCATATATTCCTTTTATTAAGAATGGAGGTCTATTTATACCTACCAATAAGGCATATAAGCTTGATGATGAAGTATTTATGCTGCTTACCTTAATGGATGATACCGAACGACTTCCAGTCGCAGGAAATGTAGTCTGGATTACGCCTCCTAATTCCCAAGGCAATCGCACAACAGGTATAGGAGTTCAGTTTAGCAATCAAGATAATGGTCAAACTCGAAATAAGATTGAAGGGCTACTCGCAGGTGCACTTCAGGCAGATCGCCCAACACATACAATGTAGTGTGAAATGGTTGCGCTCTAATGACTGCGCTCAAATGAATGTGCCCAAATAAATGTACAAGGTCTCGAAATTAATATTGAAATCTTCATTGTATAGCGTTGTCTAGATAGAAAAATAAATCTACTATCAATAGCAATGGATAAAGACGCACTTTTGAAATTAAGTGATGGGAAACTTAATAGCAATAATATTAGTTATGTAGAATCGCTGTATGAAGACTTCTTGGCGGATGCTAACTCGGTTTCAGATTATTGGCGCGAACTCTTTAACAAGCTTGAACCAACATCTCCTAAAAATATTACTCACTCTAGTGTAAGAGCAGAGTTGCGTGATGCTGCGCAGAAAAGTAATTCCAAAGCACATAATAATAAATCTGAAGCCAATAATCGTAAACAAGTAGGTGTAATTAGGCTGATCAGTGCCTATCGATATCTAGGTCATCGGCAAGCAGATATTGATCCTCTGAGTTCAGACGCGCGTCCTGATATTCCAGAATTAAATCCAGAGTTTCATGGATTAACTCATTCTGATATGGAAACTGTTTTTGAAACCGGCTCGCTTGGCGGAATCAAGAAAGCGCCACTACGTGAAATTATTAACATGCTTTCTGTAACGTATTGCGGAACCATAGGCTCTGAGTTTAAGCATATTACTTCACCTGAACAAAAAGAATGGATTCAGCATAGATTAGAACAGTTTTACTTGTCTTCAGGGTTTACGGATAAACGTAAACGAACCATTTTAGAAATGTTAATCGCAGCTAAGTCTTTAGAGGTGTATTTACATAAAAAATATGTTGGGCAAAAACGTTTTTCTCTCGAAGGGGGTTTGAGCCTTATTGTAATCGTAGATGAAATAATAAGGCGCTGTGG
Organism: uncultured Thiotrichales bacterium; assembly: GCA_964517365.1. Classification (GTDB taxonomy): domain Bacteria; phylum Pseudomonadota; class Gammaproteobacteria; order UBA4575; family UBA4575; genus JABDMD01. The sequence goes on from CAZFEP010000005.1 coordinate 14,889, forward strand.
GTTTCATGATTTAAGCGAAGTCATTATGGGTATGGCGCATCGTGGCCGGCTTAATGTGCTAGTTAACATATTAGGCAAAAGTCCTGAGGAGCTGTTCCAAGAATTTGAAGACACCTTGGATCCAGTAAACGGTTCTGGAGATGTTAAATACCATAAAGGATTTTCGGCTAACCTGAAAACCAAGCATTCATCGGTTCATACTGTACTGGCATTTAATCCATCTCACTTAGAAGCTATTAACCCTGTGGTTGAAGGTTCGGTTCGAGCACGGCAAGAAAGACGAAAAGACGCTGAAAGAGTAAATGCAATGCCGTTACTAATTCATGGTGATGCTGCATTTGCAGGGCAAGGTGTTGTTATGGAGACCTTAAATCTTTCTAAAACTAGAGGGTATACAACGGGTGGAAGTATACATGTAGTGGTCAATAACCAGATTGGATTCACCACGAGTGATCCTTTAGATTCAAGGTCTACCTTGTATTGTACGGATGTTGCAAAAATGGTTCAGGCGCCAATATTTCATGTAAACGGTGACGACCCTGAGGCCGTAGCGTATGTTTCTCAGCTAGCGGTTGATTTCAGAATGAAATTCAAGCGTGATGTGGTGATCGATATGATCTGTTATCGAGAACACGGACATAATGAGGCAGATGAACCTTCAGTGACACAACCTTTGATGTATCAAGCCATTCGACATAAAGAAGGTGTAAGAGAAGTCTATGCAAAGCGTTTAATTCGTAATAAAACGATCACACCTTCTAGAGTCAAGGCGCTAGAAACAATGTATTTAAATAAGCTGCAAAGAGGCGAACAAGTTTGCGGGCCTATTGATAAGAATACAGATCGTAAGTTTATTGTGGATTACAAGCCTTATATTGGGACGCACTGGCAAGATAAATGTAGTACTAAACTCAATGCTGAGCACATAAAAGACTTAACGCAAAAATTTACAAGTGTGCCAAAAGGGTTTGCTTTACATCGCACGGTACAAAAAATTGTTGATGCACGATTAAAAATGGGAAGTGGTGAAATGAATGCAGACTGGGGCTTCGGTGAAACGTTAGCCTATGCATCATTGCTCGAAGAAGGTTATGGTGTTCGAATATCAGGCCAAGATTGTGTTCGCGGCACGTTCTTTCATAGGCACGCGGGCTTTCATGACCAAAAAACTGGCGAGATACATGTGCCACTTCAGTATATAAAGAAAGATCAACCACTATTTCTGCCCATTAATTCTCTTCTTTCAGAAGAAGCGGTGCTGGGTTACGAGGTTGGCTACAGCTCAGCAGATCCAGAAACGTTAGTGATATGGGAAGCGCAGTTTGGTGATTTTGCTAATAATGCACAAATGTATGTTGATCAGTTCTTGAGTTCATCTGAAGCGAAGTGGCAACGTTATTGTGGATTGGTCATGTTATTGCCTCATGGCTATGATGGGCAGGGTCCGGAACATTCTTCAGCGAGATTAGAGCGTTATCTGCAACTATGTGCTGAAGATAATATGCAAGTATGTATGCCAAGCTCACCAGCCCAAATATTTCATATGTTACGTAGACAAATGTTACGACCATATCGAAAACCTTTAATTGTCATGACCCCTAAGAATATTTTGCGTGACCCTGTCGCTTCTTCTGAATTGCATGAATTTACAGAGGGTGGTTTTAGTCCTGTTCTGGATGAAGTAGAAGATTTGAAAGTTGCAGAAGTTAAAAAAATAATTTTCTGTGCAGGTAAGCTCTACTATGAACTTGCTAAAGCCAGACGTGAACATAAGATTACAAATACTGCAATTGTTCGTATTGAACAGCTATATCCATTTCCACACGATAATGTTAAACGCATTATAAATAAGTACACGGGAGCACGAGAATTGGTTTGGTGCCAAGAAGAGCCACGTAATCAAGGGGCATGGTTCTTTATTCATTCTAGGCGTAATATAAAAGTCTGTATACGTGAAGATCAACGAGTAAGATATGCGGGTAGACACTACTCAGCATCTCCAGCATCAGGTTCTTTGCATATACACAGAGAGCAACAAAAAGCACTCATTGAAGATGCGCTAGGTATTCGAGAGCAAGCTTCTGCACCTCCACTAAGAGCTGTATAAGCGTAGTACATGAACTATTGAGGCAATGTCATGAAAATAGATGTAACTATCCCTGAATTAGCTGAGTCAGTAACCGAAGCTATCATAGGTGATTGGCTTAAAAAGCCAGGTGATTTTGTAGAAGAGGGTGACCAACTTGTTGATATAGAGACTGACAAGGTGATTCTGGAAATCACGGCACCACAAAGTGGTGAGTTAGCATCAATTACAAAGCAAAAAAATGAGAAAGTTCAAAGTAATGAAATCATTGCAATTATCAATGCCAATAAAAACGGTTCAAAAAACCCCTCATTACAAGGCAGTACAAAGGAAGATAAATCTGATGTGCAACCTAAGCAAGAGTTTGGGCAAGAGTTTAGGCAAGGATCTGGGCAAGAACCCTCAAAAGTTGTGAGTGATGTTGGCAGTATTTCACAAATAAGACCTGCTCCAAATGATTCGCTTGTAGATAAGTTTGTAACTGAAAGCGTTTCTAAGACGAGTCCTGCAGTTAGAAAGTTGGCGGCAGAAAACAATATTGATATAAAAAATATTCATGGTACCGGCAAAGGTGGAAGGGTAACTAAAAAAGATATAGAAGTGCAAATCGATAACACTAAGCCAGCCACCGCAAGTGAAATTGATTCCGCCACAGAAATAATGATGGCTCCTCAGATATCATTAAACGACAGTCGTGAAGATAAGCGTGTACCGATGACGAGCTTACGTAAAAGCATTTCAAAACGTTTGGTCCAATCGCAACATGAAACTGCAATGTTGACGACCTTCAATGAAGTGAATATGCAAAATATTATTGATCTACGCCAACGTTACAAAGAGAGTTTTGAAGAATCCCATGGCGTGAAGTTAGGGTTTATGTCGTTCTTTATTAAAGCAGCAGTTGAAGGTCTGAAAGAATTTCCTGTTATCAATGCTTCTGTTGAAGGTACTGATATTATCTATCATGAGTATTTTGATATTGGAATAGCGGTAAGCACCCAGCGTGGATTAATTGTACCTGTTATTCGTGATGCCGCTGCTCTATCATTTGCAGGCATCGAAACTACCATTAATACTTATGCAACTCGTGCACAAGAAAATAAGCTCACGATTGAAGAGTTAACGGGTGGGACGTTTACCATTTCAAATGGTGGAGTATTCGGGTCAATGATGTCTACGCCAATTATTAATCCTCCACAAAGTGCAATCCTAGGGATGCATTCTATACAAGCACGACCCATTGCGCAGAACGGGGAAGTGATTATTGCGCCAATGATGTATTTGGCACTGAGTTATGATCACCGAATTATAGATGGCAAAGATGCAGTTCAATTTTTAAACCAAGTTAAAAATATAGTAGAAGATCCAAATCGACTGCTTCTGCAAGTGTAAATAAATACTATGGCGGATAAAAATATAACCTATGATGTTATTGTAATAGGTGCGGGACCTGCAGGTTATGTATGTGCAATACGTTGCGCACAATTAGGTATGAATGTGGCATGTATTGATCGTTGGGTGAATTCAAAAGGTAAAGCTACATTAGGGGGAACTTGTTTGAATGTAGGATGTATACCATCAAAAGCATTGCTTGACTCAAGCCACCATGTTCATTTCTTAAACGAACAGGCAAAAGTCCACGGTATTAATGTGACTGGACTCGAAGTTGATGTGCCAACCATGCAAAAGCGCAAAGATAAAGTGGTTCAAGTCTTAACCGGTGGTGTAGCCAGTCTGTTGAAAAAGAATAAAGTAGATGTGTACTCTGCTGTTGCAAGTTTCACTTCACAACAAACCATTAAGATTCAAAACGCAGCAGACCAATTATCAAAAACTTTACATGCAAAGCATATCGTAATAGCTAGTGGTTCAATTCCTATTGATATTGCTATCGCTAAAGTAGATAACAAAACCATATTAGATTCAACAGGCGCACTGAGTCTTCAAAAAGCACCAAAACGACTAGGAATTATAGGTTCAGGTGTAATTGGTTTAGAGATGGGTAGTGTTTGGAATAGGTTAGGGTCAGATGTGGTTATTTTGGAAGCTATGCCTGAGTTTTTGCCTGCGTCAGATAGCGCTATAGCCAAAGAAGCTTATAAAAATTTAACTAAACAAGGTTTGGATATACGTTTAAATAGTCAAGTTAAAAATGTAACGGTCGAGAATAATAAAGTATTGGTTAAATACGAAGCCGATGGAGAAGAAAAGTCTTTAGAAGTGGATAAGCTAATTGTTTCTGTAGGCCGTAAAGCTAATACTGAAGGCTTGGACTTAGAGGCAGCTGAGATAAAAACAGATGAAAAAGGTTATATAAAAACAAACAATCAGTGGCAAACTACTTCAGATAATATTTATGCCATCGGTGATGTAATTGGTGGTGCTATGTTAGCCCATAAAGGTTCAGAAGAAGGGGTTGCGGTGGCTGAGAAATTAGCTGGGCAACATGTAGAAATGAATCATGATTTTATCCCATGGGTAGTTTATACCTGGCCAGAAATTGCTTGGGCAGGAAAAACAGAACAACAATGCAAAGAAGCCGGCATTAAGGTGCGTATCGGTGTATTTCCCTTTATGGCGCTTGGTCGTGCACGTGCTATGGGAGATACGGATGGATTATTTAAGATCATCGCAGACAAAAGTACAGATAGAATATTAGGTGTGCATATATATGGGCCTAATGCATCAGATTTAATTTCAGAAGCGGTTGTAGCTATGGAATCTGAGTTATGCGCTGAAGACCTTGCGCGCACTATTCATGCACATCCAAGTCTTATGGAAGGCATGCATGAGGCGGCGTTAGCAGTGGATAAGCGTGCTATCCATATTTAGAACATCCATATAAATACAGCTTGAAAAAAAGTGATGTAATACTGTCTCTTCAAATTTGGATCAAATCCTTTGTTGTAGAGTATAATATCTGTCCATTCGCAAAGATTGCATGGGTAAACCATGATATACGAATAGAGGTTTCAGAGGCCGATACCGAAAAGAACCTGCTTAATGATCTGAAAACAGAGCTTGAGTTTCTTGTAAATGATGAAACCATTGAAACCAGTATTCTGATTCATCCATATGTGCTTCAAGAATTCTATGACTATAATGAATTCTTAAGTGATGCAGATTCATTATTAATAGAAATGCAGTTGGAAGGTATATTTCAAATAGCGAGTTTTCATCCAGAGTATCAGTTTAGTGGAACCCAACCTGATGATGTTGAAAATTATACCAATCGGTCACCTTGGCCAATTCTGCATATTCTTCGAGAGGCTAGTGTAGAACAAGCTGTAATGAGTTATCCAATGGTCGATCAGATACCTGTGCGTAATATTGACTTAATGAAGCGCTTAGGTAGACATAAATTACAAGTTATTATGAAATCTTGTAAAAAAACCAGTTGATCACACATGGGTGGGTGTGTCTGTCTGTCTGTATTCCAAGGCGCAGCATTACTTTTTTCGTTTTTTTTCCAGAGGATAGGCCGTATTGTTAATATGAGTACTTTGCGAATCGAAACCAAAAAAGAATAGATTGTTATGATGAAAATTACGTGCTTGAGGGCCCTGATAAAGAATGGATATGGTGGAAAATTGTAAATCCACAAACAGGTTATGGCTACATTATTGATTGGGACTGGTAATAAAAACGATATGACTATATCGGCTAAAAATGGAATGATATTGAAATTATAATGAAGAAAATCGCATGAAAAAATATTTTTTAATAATTGCAGTAATAGCGATAATCTTGAATTGGTCTGCAATGGTTAACTTTGTTAGCCCACCACCAAACTACGCTGCAGGGCATGAAGGAAAAGTTGTTTTGTATGCAACATCATGGTGTGGGTATTGTGATAAAGCAAGAGCGCTTCTTTCAGATCATGGTATTGAGTTTTACGAATATGATATTGAAAGCTCTACTGAAGGTCGAAAGCAATTTAAACGTTTAGGTGGAAAAGGAGTGCCTTTGCTCTTGATTAACGGTGAGGTACTAAAAGGTTTTGATTCTGCTAAGATTTTAAAACTAGTTAATAAAGCTAGCTAATTACTAAAGAAAAGTAGTAAAGCAAATAAGATCTAATTAAAAATTTACATTGATTTGGAAATATCTTATTCCGTTGAGTTTTATTTTGATGCTGTTTAGTTTCATAAATAGAGATAATTTGTCTGGTGATATGTTTATCGTTGATGAGTTAAAGGAAGAACCTAAACAAAATTCAATAGATCAAGGTTCTTTCTCGGTATCCATTAACAAGGTTGATTATGAGATACAACCGATATACGAATATGAACTGTTTGGATTGGTGGTTTCTTATGAGCTTCATGATGGAGATTATAGTCTCCACAAACGATGGAATGATCACCTTAACGTAGCGGATTATTGTGTGGTATGGGATGAAAATGCTAGCTCGGAATTTTTGCCAAAAATAGATTTTTGGAATGGGCAGTTTACTTGTAATTTTAGTACGCGTAACCAAGAAGCTTGGGATGATTTTAATGTCAAACAATTGTCAAATAATCATCTTATTTCTGATGACCAATATATTCGAAATAAACTTCGCAAAATTAATGTCGGTGATCAAATTAGAATTGTAGGCTGGTTGTCGAGTTATAAAAATATTAAGAGTGGTGCGGTTCGTGGCACCAGTGTTTCTCGTGATGACCAAGGTAATGGAGCGTGTGAAACGATATATGTAAAAGAAGTAAGTGTTTTAAGAGACTTCACTAGTATTTGGAGAATTACGAGCTATCTATCATTACTGGTATGTATTATTTCATTATTTCTCTATTTTAGGGCACCACATATATCACGTAAAAGTTAATAGCAGTTTAAATTATCAGTATATGATGCCAACCTTTGAGTGAATTAAATGTATCTAGAACCAGAAGTTGTTGAAGAGCTTGAGCAAGGTAGAATGATTAGTGCGATTAAAGTTCTTCGTGCACAAAGAACAATCGGACTAAAAGAGGCAAAGATGCTAATTGAAGAATATCTAGCTCAAAACCCATACCTCAAGGTTCAAAAGACCAAAATGTCGTTTGAACCTATCTTTTTATTAGTCATCATATTTATTGTATATGCGTTATATAGAATTTTGTTTCTATCCCAGTAATAATGAATGATATGAATATCGGAATACTGATGACCCAAAAATTGGAAGGATCAATCACTTTATTTTCTTGGTCTAAGGAAAATATGTCCTTAGTTCATCAACTGATATTTAAAGGAAAAATTCGGTATAGCTATGGCTGATCACGCTTTAGCGCAAACGCGCACTTTAAATCAGTTGTTCAAGTTTTTCGTAACCATTCTTGGGCCGGAGAACAAGTTCTACTCGTTGGCCATTATCTATGGCATCGGGATTAGTCTGCTTTCTTTGGCAACTCCAATATCGGTACAAATGCTGATTAATACGGTTGCTAATACAGGTTTAACTCCCCAACTCATCGTCTTATCACTTACTCTTTTTGGTCTCTTGTTGGTTGCAGGTGCGCTTTATGCATTGCGAATCCATCTAATGGATTATTTTTCGCGAAGATTTTATGCCCGCATGGTATCAGAGATATCCCTTCGTGCGATTTACGCGCTGAACCCATTTTTTGATGATGATAGTAAAGGAACTTTATTTAATCGATATTTCGACATCATGATCGTTAAGTCAAGACTACCTGATTTGTTTGTAGGAGGGTTCACTATTATTCTGCAGACGGTAGTGGGTTGCGTACTAGTTTCTTTCTATCATCCATTATTACTCGCGTTTAATTTGCTTCTGGCGCTTTCAATTTGGGTAGTTTGGATTATCTGGGGAAAGCGCGCGATTAAGAGTGCGATGAGTCTCTCTCATCAAAAGCATGCGACTGCAGCATGGTTAGAAGGTCTTGCAGGTTCTAATGGTTTTTTCAAGAGTGCTAAGCATATAGATGATGCGCTTCAAAAGACTGAGGCAGTCACGGCAGCCTATATGGAAAAATATGTGCTTCATTTTCGCCATCATTTTTCACAAACCATAGGTTTTTTGTTTATCTATGCAGCTGCTAGCGCCGTATTGTTAGGTCTGGGTGGTTGGCTAGTGATACAAGGCCAATTGTCATTGGGTCAACTTGTTGCAGCCGAGTTAGTGCTTTCTGTGGTGTTTGTAGGGCTCACACAATTAGGAACTTATTTGTCTTATTTTTATGACCTTTGTGCCGCGGTAGAAGAGCTTTCATTGTTCTACGATGTCGAACAAGAGCCTATATCCGGTGATTTGGCAGAACTATCCGGAGACTCGCGACTTGAGTTCCATAATGCACGTGGTGAGGCACGCGGACATACAGTCTTGCTCGATTTTGAAGTAAAATCTGGAACCCGGGTCTTTGCTCAGGCAGATGGACATGCCTCACAACGAATATTAACTAATTTCCTAAAACGACATGAGTTGCCATCAAGTGGTTATATGTCGATAGCCGGATTAGACTTTGCCTCTTTGCCAGCACATCAGCTCCGTCAGGAAATCATAGTTTTAGATCGTCCTAATGTCGTCGAAGCCACTATTCGTGAATTTTTGCTCTTTAGTGCTGAGCAAGATGCAAATGAACAGATTTTACCTGTTATGAAAGCTGTGGGTTTGGAAAATACTATAGAGCAGTTATCGGATGGTCTGGATACCAAGATATCAGCCACGGGTTGGCCATTGTCTATAGCTGAGGTAATGAAATTAAAACTGGCGGCCGCTATCATTGCAGGACCTAGGGTATTGGTATTGAATGAGCTATTTGACGTGATGCCTTCAATCAATACACTTAAGTCTCTGGATTTACTTCAGTCCAAAAATAATACCACCGTAATTTATTTCTCTAACAAACGGACTGACCTTCATTTTAATCGCTTTTTATATCTTGCGCGCGAACAACAACAAGTATTTGAAAAATATGAAGAATTTTGCATTGCTACGGGCAAACCAGTCACTTCGATGATTACTGCTGAAGGTAGCGCACCTCCGGGTGATGCAAAGGAAGCATAATAGTGACATATCAAACTAAAGATTCAGATTATTTTAAAACACTTAATTCATTGAGTGTTCCCAGGATTATGCGCGTGGTGGGGATAATGATATTCCTGACTTTTATAGCAGTGATTGTATTTTTGGTGACTGTGCCATGGGTACAAACTGCTTCAGGATTTGGGTCTGTCACTGCACGAAACCCTAATGATAGACAGCAAGAAATAAATGCATTTGTAGAAGGTCGAATACAACAATGGTATGTGCGCGATGGTAGTGCCGTAAAAACAGGCGACCCTATTGTCGAGATTGTAGATAATGATCCGAAGCTTTTAGAGCGATTAGCAGCAGAGCGTGAGCAGGTTATCGCAAAATTGGCTGCTTCTACGAGTGCAAAAGAAATTGCAGAAATTGACATGCGCAGAATGCGTGGATTATTGAAGAAAGGACTGGTAGCTCAACGAGACTATGAACAAGCACGTATCCGTGTAGAAGAAGCGCGATCGCGTATTGCTGAAAACGCAGCCGAACTTAACCGTGTCGATGTGAACCTCTCACGACAATCTGTGCAGACGGTCAGAGCGCCTCGGGATGGTGTGATTTTAAGCCTCAATGCTGGTGATACTGCAACCTTTGTGACGACAGGACAGACCATTGCGACATTTGTGCCCGATAATACAGAAAGAGTTGTTGAAATATTTATTGATGGGCGAGACGTGGCACTTCTTCACCCTGGTGCTGAAGTGCGGTTGCATTTTGAAGGATGGCCAGTAGTTCAAATTAGTGGGTGGCCATCTATTGCAGTTGGGATGTTTTTCGGTCGTGTTGTAGCGGTAGATCCATCTGCTCAAAATGATGGTAGGTTTCGTGTGCTGGTAGAAGAGGTGGAAGTGGACGGTGTTCGTTGGCCTGATGAACGCTTTGTTCGTTTTGGATCAGGCGTGAGAGGTTGGGTATTGTTGGATACGGTTACCGTTGGTTTTGAAATTTGGCGTCAATTAAATAGCTTTCCTCCAAACTTACCTACAGCTAATACTAACCAGACAACAGCAATCAACGGTGGTGGTAATGCTCCTTGATATGCATCTTTCAAGCAGGGGCTTGTGCCTAGGTAATTTACTTATTTTATATCTGGCGACACTGGTTCCATCTATTGTCACTGCCGATGAATATGCAGAGCTAGAGAGTGATTTGCAATCAAGGCTGTTGCCTCTACAAGTGCTGGAGTCTTCTCGAAAGCATTTTCCTGGAATATTAAAAAGCCTAGCCGCACAGCGTGCAGCTGAAGGCAGAGCAGTTGCGGCAAAAGGTGCTTTTGACCTGGTTTTTGAATCAGAAGGCTTTAGTCGTACTGACGAATTCGGTTTCTATGATGGTACTGTGATTGGAGGTTCTATTACACAACCTCTGCGGAGCATGGGTGCCAAGGTATATGGTGGTTATGATGTCTCTCGTGGCGATTTTCCCATTTACGAGGATGTGAATTTCACTTCGCGCGGTGGGCAAGTAAAAGTGGGAGTCTTATTTTCTCTATTACGTGATAGAGATATTGATGAGCGGCGCTTCACTGAAAATGATGCCATGCTAGAGCTAGATCAAGCTGGATTAGACGTCATGCTTACGCAGATCGGGGTGCAACAAAGAGCTCTAATTGCTTATTGGCGCTGGGTTGCGACGGGACGACAGTTGCAAGTATATAAAGAATTATTGAGACTGGCAGAAAACAGGGAAACTGGGCTTGAAGTACAAATTCAAGAAGGTAGCCTGGCAAAGATCAATCTTACGGAAAATCGACAGAATATTACCCGTCGCAATGCATTAACCTTGTCTGCTGAACGCAACTATCGTGCAGCCACTAATGAGCTGGCATTTTATTATCGAAATGAAGAAGGTGCCCCACGTTTTACCAAACCTGAACGTCTACCTTCTGAGGCTGATTTGAGAGAAATCTCTGTTGAATCGGTAAAACCTATTGAAGAATCTATCGCTTCATTGAAGCGCCGTCCGGAACTACTTAAGCTCAAAACTTCAATGGAGCGTGCATTAAGACGTGCAGAGTTTTCAGAAAATGAGCTTAAACCTAGACTTGATTTTAATGTAGAGGTGGTAAGTGGTTTGGGAGATGAGGGAGAAGGCGGGCCTTCTCGAGATACTAATGATCTTAAGCTTGGTTTTGAATTTTCAGTTCCATTCGAACAACGAAATGCGAAAGGTAATTTGGCTGAAGCGGAGTCAGAAATAGAGTCACTTAACCAACAACGCCGTGAGCTTGAAGATCAGCTTGATGTTGGTATGCGAAATATATTGTTAGATCTTGATGTAGCAAAACAACTGGTAAAACTTGCCAAGCTCGAAGTTGAACAATCAGAAGAGTTACGTCGAGCGGAGCATTATCGATTTGAACAGGGTGCCAGTGATTTCTTTTTAGTTAATTTACGTGAGGAAACGGAAGCTGATGCACGTATTCGTTATTATGCTGCTTCGTTGGAAAAACATATCGCACGAGTTAACTATGATGCGGCTACTGTTAATCTGGAGCAGTTAGGGCTGCAGTAAGCGATTTATTGATATAGTAGCTTTATAAGATACTGCAATTAATAAAAGTGTAATAATCTAAGACAATTCTAGTAATGCCTTACTAATACTGATAATACTTGATAAGGTAATAATCAACCGGGTAAAAATAACTGATAAGCCGAATCTAAGCTGTATTATAAAATGAACTCAAATAAATAAGGAAAAAATTATGTCGTTGATGATTGGTGATAATTCAGTAGTGAGCATGCATTACAAATTAACAGATAATGATGGCAATGTAATTGACTCATCAGAAGGGATAGAGCCTCTAACGTACTTGCATGGTGTTGGTAATTTAATACCGGGCTTGGAAAAAGAGTTAGTGGGTAAAGTTGAAAATGATTCACTTGTTGTAAAAGTGCTACCTGCTGAAGGATATGGTGAAGTGTTGCAAGAGTTGATTGAAACCGTACCTATAGCTGCATTTCAAGGCGTGGATAAAATTGAACCTGGAATGTCATTTGAGGCAAAAAACCCAAATGGAGAAATGCAACGAATAGTGGTAAAAGAAGTGGAAGGCGACATGGTCACTGTTGATGCAAATCATCCATTAGCGGGTGTTGAATTGAATTTTGACGTCAATATTATTAGTGTACGAGAAGCAACCGAAGAAGAAATTGCTCACGGGCACGTACACTAGGTATGAATTGTGTATATAGTGTTGTAAATCAATATATTTCAATTTAATAATCTGAAAAAATTAAGAATATCTATATGGAATGGTTAGTGTATTTGTCCGGTGAAATTCATACGGATTGGCGTGAAAAAATACAAGCAGGTGCGAAAGCTAACAACTTGCCTGTGCATTTCACCTCAGCTGTGACAGATCATAAAGCGAGTGATGCAGCAGGTGATATGTTAGGAGAAGAATCTAATCAATTTTGGCGAGATCATAAGTCATCTAAAGTAAATAGTATTCGAACAAAAACACTTATCGAGCATTGTGATATTGCAGTTGTGCGCTTTGGTGACAAATATAAGCAATGGAATGCAGCTTTTGATGCAGGTTGCTGTGCTGCTTTAGGTAAGCCATATATTACGTTACATGATGAAGATATTATTCATCCATTAAAAGAAGTTGATGCATCTGCTATGGCATGGGCTCAAACGCCAGAGCAAGTAGTAGAAATATTAAGCTATGTTATAAGCAAGTAATCAGATTATTTTGATATGAATATCTGGGTAGATGCTGATGCCTGTCCTGTTGTTATAAAAGAAATTTTATTTCGAGCAGCAGAACGTACTGGCATTAATCTAACCTTGGTAGCAAATCAGTCTATAAGAAAACCATCATTAAAAAACATTAATATGTTACAAGTACCATCCGGTTTTGATGCAGCAGATAATGAAATTGTAAAGCGACTGGTTAAAAATGATCTTGTTATCACAAGCGATATACCGCTAGCGGCAGAAGTCATAGGCAAGGGTGGGTTAGCGCTCAATCCACGTGGTGAAATGTACAGGGAAGGAACGATTAAAAATCGTCTCGAAGTGCGAGATTTTATGGATAGCATGCGTGCAAGTGGTGAGCACAATGGCGGTCCGCCACCGCTTAGTCAAAGCGATCGTCAAGCGTTTGCAAATCATCTCGATAGGTATTTATCAAATATTTTAAAAACCGGATAAACAGTTATTACTTTGGTGTTTTGCTATGAAATATGTAGAAGTGGTATGTGATACTGGACATGTGGATACCGTATCAGCGATAGCTGAACAACTAGAATTAAGTGATTTTCGACTGGGTACCTTAGGTGAAGATGGCTTACAACAAATGCGGCTTTTGGTCCCAGACAATAAAATTCAAAAAACACTCGATAAATTACAACAAGCATTAGAAACCCAGCCTAATGAAAGAATTGTAGTGATGCCTATCGAGGTAGCATTGCCAAAATTATCTGATGACGAACGAAGGGAAGAAGACCTTGCTATAGCTTCAAGAGAGTTGCTTTATAAGGGTGTAGAAAAAAATTCTCATCTGGACACAGGATTTGTCCTTCTCGTGGTGTTATCTACCATTGTCGCAGCTGTGGGTTTGATTAAAGATAATGTTGCAGTAATTATTGGTGCGATGGTGATTGCGCCGTTGCTAGGCCCAAATTTAGCGCTAGGATTAGGCACTGCGCTTGGTGACGTTTCGTTGATGGTTAAATCAACTTTCACAACAGTAGTTGGAATCATAATTGCTGTAGTGATGTCTATTGTGATTGGCTTTGTATGGCCAACAGATGCTTTTAGCCCTGAACTTATTTCACGAACAGAAGTTGGATTAGATTCTGTTGCTTTAGCGTTGGCGTCTGGTGCAGCTGCAGCACTTTCATTAACAACAGGTTTATCCAGTGTGTTGGTCGGTGTTATGGTTGCAGTTGCTTTGTTGCCACCTGCAGCTACAGTTGGAATTATGCTGGGCTATGGAAGAATAGATTTTGCTTTAGGTGCTGCATTGCTCTTAGCGGTTAACATAGTATGCGTCAACTTGGCATGCAATATAGTGTTTTTAACAAAAGGAATCAGTCCTCGAACCTGGTGGAAGAAAGAATCTGCCAAGAAACACATGAGAACCTATGTAATTATGTGGGTGGTAACTTTATTGATTCTAATGTTGATAATGTATCTAAGAAAATCTCTAGATATCTAGGTAATGATTACTAGCTTAGAGTTAGCTTTTTTTTATTTTTTTTATGTTTCTTGTTTTTATTGCCTAGTTTGGTTTTGGGCTTACTTTTGGGTTTAGACCTAGATTTAGTTTTACCAGATTTAGGCTTTCTGTCTGAGCTGCCTTTGTATTCATTAGGGGTCGACCTAGATCCTAATTCTGTAATATTGAGTTGTGTTCCTGAGACCCATGTTTTCTTAAGTGTTGTGAATATGTCTTTTGGCATTCCACTTGGTAGGTCAATCAGGCTGTAGTCATCATGTATGACTATTCTACCGATATGTTTACTATCAAGTCCTGCTTCATTGGCGATAGCACCAACTATATTGCCAGGTTTTACTTCGTGCTTGTGGCCAACTTCTAGGCGAAAACGTTGCATGCCATCTTCTAGTGGATGGTCACCTTTTGTTGATGGGGTTCTTGAACTTTTGGAGCGACCTCTTTCTTTGTTTCGTTCATTATTTCTTGATTTTCTTTCTCTGCTTCTAAAATCTTCTTTACCCCAATCTTTAGGTGGAACTGCATGGGTTTTCTTCTTTAATAGCAATGGGGTATCGCCCTGAAGAAGAACAGCTAATGCAGCAGCCACATCGTTAGCAGGAACATTATGTTCAGTTTGATATTGTTCAATTAGTTGGGAAAAAAGGCTTAAGTCTTCACTCGCTAATGTATTAGTAATTTTTTGCTTAAAATTTTCAATACGTTTGTCATTAATGAGTTCTGTTGATGGCAGTTCCATCATCTCAATTTTTTTCTTAGTCGCTTTTTCAATAGCGCTAAGTAAGCGTTTTTCACGTGGCGCAACAAATAAGATTGCATCGCCTTCACGTCCAGCACGACCTGTACGGCCTATTCGATGCACATAGGCTTCAGTGTCATATGGAATATCAAAATTTATTACATGACTAATGCGTTGAACATCTAAACCTCGTGCAGCTACATCAGTTGCAACTAATAAATCAATTTTTCCATTTTTTAACTGATGTATTGTTCGCTCGCGTGTATTTTGTGCAATATCACCATTTAAAGCAGCTGTAGAATATCCTCTAGCTGCTAATTTGTCTGCTAATTCTGCAGTTGCAGTTTTAGTGCGAACAAATATCAACATTGCATCAAAATTTTCTGCTTCCAAAATCCTTGTTAATGCATCGAGTTTATTATGCATGCCGCTTACAGGCCAAAATCGTTGTCGTATTGTATCGGCTGTAGTGGTCTTAACTTTTACAGTTATTTCTACAGGATTGTTCAAATAACTATTTGCAATTCTACGTATCTGTGAAGGCATGGTTGCAGAAAATAATGCAATTTGTCTTTTTTCAGGTATTTGTTCAAGAATCCATTCAACATCATCGATAAATCCCATGCGCAACATTTCATCAGCTTCATCTAGGACTAGCGTTTTTAAGCTATTCAATTTCAATGTTCCGCGTCTCATATGATCCATCACACGACCCGGTGTACCTACAGCTACATGAACGCCACGTTGAAGTGCACGTATTTGGCCGCGATAATCTTGGCCACCATAAACAGGTAGTACATGAAAGTTATTTAAGTGTGCTGCGTATTTTTTAAATGCTTCTGCAACCTGAATAGCTAATTCACGAGTAGGTGCTAATACCAATACTTGAGGGTCTTTTTGTTTAAGATCTAAATTGCTAAGAATAGGCAAGGCAAATGCAGCCGTTTTACCTGTACCTGTTTGTGCTTGCCCAACTAGGTCTTTCCCTTCCAGTAACAACGGTATAGTTTGTGACTGGATAGGTGAGGGAGTCTCATAACCTATTTCATCCAATGATTTTAATAATGAATCTTTTAAAGCTAATTGCTTAAAAGATGTAATTGAATTGGAATTCATAAAAGGCTCGCGTAATGCATTAAAAAATTGTGCTATCGTTTTTTATAACTGATCAGCACATAACTATTGATTTGATAACTATGGTTGTTTGATTAGGTTTTCTTAATGATATGAGCTATATGCTCAATAACAAATCTATAACAAAAAGTATGGTTTTATTGTGTTAACTCACTCATTTCTATTGGGCAGTATTGTTTAATGCAGTCAGTATATAACTAATCTGCTTTTGGCTCTTGATTTTGGCTACACTTTAGAGATAAATATATATCTATAGTTGAGCAATACTAATCATAAATAGATCAATTTGGGGCCATATGTATAAAATTGTATTAATTCTCATTGAATTACTAGTCATCTATGGAATATTTGCATTTCAGAATCCATTTAATAATGCAAAGGTGACCATAATAAGAGGTGTGATGGCAGTAATTATCGGTTGGGTTATGGTGATTTTAACCTCAATGTTTATGAGTCAAATTGATATGTCAGCTACACAAGCTGCTATCGATCTTGCAGATCTACAGGAAAAGGAAAACGCACGTAAGTTAGGTGCTTTGTTTTTTGGTTGGGCCTATCCGCTAATTTTTATTGAGATGATATGGTTGTCTGTATTTATCTTTCGTTACTTCAAGAAGAATGATTCAATAAATATAAAGACACTTAAGTTTAAAAAATTATAATTTGTGCTTATTTTTTCTTCTAATATTATTTATTCAGGGTCAAGTTCATCATCAGGGCTTATTTCTAACTTAGAATCATCTTCTGTTTTGGTAATATCCTCTTGATTCGATTCAATTCCAATATGATATGCAGCAAACCCTGGCATAACAACTTGATTTACAGCCATACCTATAATATGTCCTTTAATGGGAGATTCTAAGTTAGCACTTTGATTGGTAATGGGGTCGGTGACTATACCTAATGTGTCTCCGACTGAAACGTTGTCACCTAAACCCATTTTACTGAATAAAATCCCACCACTCTCCACGCGTATCCATGTGGATTGATAATATGCGGGTTTAGGGTCTCCCCAAATAAAAACTCGTGGATACATTTCAAATTTATCTAGCAAACTATTTACACTATGAGTGCCTGCTACAATTTGATTCTCTTGTATGCGCAGTGACTCTCCCAGTTCCATCGTTACAGAGATAATTCCTGCTTCATTAGCAGCAGTTCGTAACATGCCGGGATTTCCACTATGGTGGACTATTGCAATTTTGTCGAAGCCTTCTACAAATTTTGCAATCTCAGGGCTACTCATATTTGCACGAATTTGTGGAAGGTTGGTGCGACGTAATGAGCCGGTATGAATATCTATTAAATAATTACAATGTTTAATAACTTCATTAAATAATGAGTTTGCAATTCTAGATGCCAAGCTCCCATTTTCTTCGCCTGGAAAATATCGATTTAAATCACGACGGTCAGTTAGATAGCGTGAACCACGTTGAAACCCTTGTAAGTTAACAATTGGAACGCCGATTAGAGTTCCTTTCAAATCTTTAGGTGTTATGTCGTACATTACGCGACGTACAACTTCAATACCATTTAACTCATCACCGTGAATCGCACCTGTAAGACATAAGGTTGGTCCGGGTTCTGCGCCATTGATGACTAGAACAGGAGTAGGTAATGCTAGTCCTGAAATATTAACCTGTGGTGACCAAGCAAGTCGAGTTGAGGTGCCGGGTGGTACTTCAGCACCTAATATTACAAGCTTTTCACGTTCAGCTTGTTCTTTTACAGCAGATGCGGTGGGATAATCATCCTCTGCAATTTCAGAGTCAGACTTTGTGTTTTCTTCTGTTTTAATAGTTTTTTTGGTATCAATTTCATCTTCGTCATTAGTTTTTTTTGTAGGATCAATTTTTACAGGTTCTGGTGCGGGTGCTACATCTTTAAGGTTGAGGTTTGGTGCAACTTTGACTTCCTCAGAGTCTTCGGTGGTGACCGTAATTGATGTGTCATACTTGTCTTCACTGTTATCGTCAGTATTGTCATCAGCCAAACTAAAATGATTAAGCTGTATTAAAATAACTATTATGATTAAAATCGCTTTAAGTTTGCTTATGTTCATGCAGAAATAATTAATATGTTTTACTTCATTAACGACTGGGCAATTGCGACTCGTGCGTCAATATCGGTAGATATTTTTTCCATTTTTTCGATTTGATGTAAATTTGACAATAAGCCGCGTTGATTAGCTAATTGCACATTCAATCCTGGGCGGGCATTGAGTTCAAGCATTAGGGGGCCCAACGTACGGTCTAAGACGATATCTACGCCTAAATAACCTAATCCTACGGTATCTGAGCATTTAACTGCTATTTGAAGAATTTTATTCCAGTAAGGTATTTGCAAGCCTTCTATATCGTTGCCTGTATCGGGATGTTGTTTAGTTGCTTCATTACCAATAACACCACCTACCGTTTTGCCGGTCTCAAGATTTACTCCGACACCAATTGCACCTTGATGCAAATTTGCTTTACCGTTAGAGCTGCTTGTGGGTAATCGCACCATGGCTGAAATGGGGATGCCTTGAAAAACTATAATGCGGATATCTGGCACACCTTTAAAACTGACTTCTTTAAAAACAGGGTCAAACTTAATTCGGTATTCAAGAAATGCACTATCAGGAACACCACCTAAACTATACATGCCAGATAAAATATTTGAGATGTAATGCCTAATTGCATTCAAACTCATTAGTTCTCCACTGGGCGTTTTGTATAGCGTGCCAATTTTACCTATAAGAACTAAAATTCCATTTCCACCACTACCATGAGCCGGTTTAATTACCAAGTCGTTATGTTTTTCAAGAAGAGATTCTAGATTTTTGAGTTGATGGTTAAATTGTATAATTGAATAAAGTTTAGGTACCGCTATATCAGCATTAATGGCAAGTTGTTTGGTTTGCAATTTATCATCTACAAGAGGGTACAGTTTTCGTTTGTTATAACGCATGATGTAATCACTATTTCTTTGGTTCATGCCAAGCACGTCATTTTCTTTTAAGCGAAGTGGATTTATAAAACGTAACATGCGTGTTTATGTAGATTTATTGAAATCTCGGAACCTGAACAATTCACTAATGCGATAACCTGTGTATCGACCCATCCAAAGACAGATGCCGAGTATAACGATAAGCAGCTCGGGGAAAGCAAACATAAGATAACTAAGGTGTTGATTGGTCATTACAAGATAGCCAAGACAAGCAACAACCAGGCTGCCAAAAGCTTGTACTAAAGCTGTTTGAGCACCATTTTCTTCCCAGGTGATGGACATGCGTTCGATGGTCATCGCTAATATGACCATGGGAAATAATGAAATTGATAATAATCGATCCAAACCTAACTGACTGGTAGTAAAACTAATCAATAACATTAGTATTACAACAATTACCAATATGGCGGCAAGCCTTGGTATTAATAATAGACGCAATCTTTCCAGATATAATCTAATTAGAAGTCCGACAAAAACAATAATTGTAAATAATACAATGCCCCATAATAATTGAGTTTCACGAAAAGCAACAGCTATCAAAATCGGCATAAAAGTACCAAATGTTTGAATACCTATAAATGTTCTCATAAATACTACAAGCAAGGCACCAAGAGGAACCATTAGGATTAAGCTATAGGTGTTTTGGCTGTTAACTGGAAGCGAAAATAAAGTTAATTTGCCTAAAATTGAGCCTTGGTCTTTAGCTGATTGTTTAGCGACTTCAATAAGCTCTACAAAAGATTTAGTTACTGAAATTTTAATCTCTGCAGCTTCTCCTCCTTGTAATGTGTACAGTGGTCCGTCACCTATTTTCCATATCAGATGATTTGAGGGAAGGTCGGAGACCCCTGTCTTTGGGTCAAACGTTAGCCATTCGTCACCGTTGTAGGTTTGTATTAATATTTTTGGCAGAACGTCATTGGATGCATTGTTAAGTTCTACCAGCCAAAGCTTTCGTGTAGGAATATGTGCTACAGAAAGTAATTTTATAATTAGTTTGGCAAATTGTTCATCCGTTCTAGCCAAATCACGAATTAAAGAAACATTTTCATTACTGTCTGAAGATCTTATTTGTGTGATTAGTTCATAGGTAAATGATGCAGTATCGGCAGACTGACTTCGCACATCCTCAATAATTTTATCAACGGCAGTTGAGTAAGGTTCAAAAAATGTAGGGGCTTCAGGATATTGTGGTACTTCATCCCAATCAGTAGGTGTAGTAGATTGTGTTAGTGTTGCCCGGTAATAAAGTGTTTGCGGGCCAAATGCTTTTCGCTTTGCCCAATTTGCGGTTTTGTTATCACCATTTACTTTTGCATTTAAACCAAAATCACCAGAAATATAATGTTCATTAATTTTTATATAGCCCGGTGTTACATTCGGGATGGACATGGAGGCTTTTATATTCTTTCCGGTACCAGTAAATGCAAGACGCGCTTGCACGGTCCAGGTCTCTGTAGTGGCATCTGAGGTGAGAGGAACCCCTAACTGGAAAACCTTATGTGCTAAAATAGCTAAACCGATTGCAATAAAGAATATTGACCAAAATCGAACGGCTAATTTATGCATGGATGGGTATAACTTCTAGGTCTAATGTGGAGTTTAATCTCGGTCTAGCCTAGTAAGTATAATGATTTATTCACAATTTGCAGTAGTTAGAAAGATACGTTTAGGGTCTACAATGGCGGCCTGTTTTAGAAACTGTCTACCTAGTAACACGTCATAGATATATTCACGCCGATCAGCCAGAGTGAATTCAGTGGTTATCTTTCGACCATTGAAACATATTTCAAGATCTACAACCTGCCGTCTATCATGCTCACCATCATGATTTTTTATTTTTGTACGTCGAGAGCGAGGTTTTTCTACTTCGATCATATGTTCCTTATCTTTACTATCAGTAAGGACTAACGTAAAGCTTACCCAGCGTTCCCCATCTTTTTTGTATGATTTGATATTTCTAGCATTGATGGATGAAGTGCGCGCACCAGTGTCTAGTTTAGCTTTCACGTCAAAATCATTATTATCGATACGCACTTTTTCAACCCATCCTGCAATAACTCTTGCAGGATCTTTAGCAAAAGCCTGGCAAGGTAATACTAATGTCATTATTAAAAAAAGCATTAGCATCAATAGGTTGTGTGTATGTGAAGTATTAGCTAGTAATTTCATTTTTATTTTGTCAAGTATACTTAATTGCTTTTGGTAGAGGTATGACACTATTAGATGCAAGTAGTTTAGCGCTGGTAGACAGGTGTGATAGGTTATATGAGTTATTGTGGTTTAACGAGGGCTTATTAATTGAGATCGTATATAAATAATTGTATGGCAATTAAATTGTATACTAATGTTCTCTCAATTATTAAATATATAAAGTAAGGCAGCTATGAGTACTATTTATCGAAATGAAGACGTAGCCAAGTTTCTCCTTAGGCTTACTACCGGTATCTTAATGTTATTTCATGGTGTTGATAAATTGCTTAATTTACAAACACTCGGTTATATAAAAAATCAGCTTATAGAATACAATCTTCATCCGGTACTTGCATACGGAGTATTTGTTGGTGAAATAGTAGCCCCCATATTGCTAATCCTAGGGATCTATGCCCGATTTGGGGGGTTATTGATATTCATCAATATGTTATTTGCAATCATATTGGTGCACTTGAACGAGCTTCTAAGATTAACAGAGCATGGTGGGTGGGCTTTGGAGCTTCAGGTATTCTATTTGATTTCAGGACTGACGATACTTTTAATTGGCAGCGGACGGTACGCAATCAAGCCAGATTAATTATTCTATATATTTCACGCTTCATATAACTTCTATACAAGTTTAATTATGTATGGGTAAGGCTAGTATTATTAGTAAAATTTTCTACCTGATGCTTGTGTTAGTTGTATGTGCTTGTAGTCATGCACCGTCGTCTCAAAAGACAACCAATGAAACTAATATTCTTGCAAATGATCTTGCAATGACAATTCATTCCCTGTCAAAAGCTGTATCAGTTAGTGATGCAGATCAAACATCACGAAAATTGATTAATATTACATCTGCTTTGGCGGAACACTATGAAATAAATCATTCACCATTATTTCATAATGTTTTGGTAAATACGGGTGTCAAAAAGAGGGGCTTATGTTGTCATTGGGCAGAAGATCTTCATCAAGAACTTCGTAGATTAAAAGTAAGTTCGTTAAAATTTGATTGGTTAGTTTCAAGATTAGGCAGCAAATTACGTGAACACAATACCATTGTTATTTATGCTGCAGATTCGAACTGGAGTGAAGGTATTGTTTACGATCCTTGGCGTGAAGCAGGGAAGCCTTATTGGATAAAGGTTGCGGATGATAAGTACCCATGGGTAAGGCACCCATTAAGTGGACAATGGAATTTATTACGATGCAAATAAAGCGAATAGAATGTATTGGGTTGGGAATACAAAATATTATTAGTGAATAGCGATGTAAATTAAGGCGCTTATACTTTATAAGCGCCTAATTACCGTCAAATTACCTATAAGGTAACCCAAGAGGAGTTGGTTGCTTAAATATGAGGTCTATTTTGTAAGAGTATATTTATGCTTAGTTATTATTAGGAACGATTACTTGGACATCATGCTTTTGATTAAGCCAATCACTACCATTACGATGCCGCCACCGCCTGCAGCAGCTCCAATTTCGCCACCCATTCCACTTCCGAGCATTCCACCTAGCAATTGTCCACCTAATCCGCCGCCCACTAAGCCAGCAACTGTGTTACCTAGGAAACCTAAGCTAAGTTTTTTAGCTAGCGCTCCAATTATATTTCCACCTACAGCTCCACTGACTAGCTGCATGATTAATGGCATTAATGCTTCCATTTTATTCTCCTAGAAATTAAATATTTTGTAAGTATTTTATGTACTTACATTTTTTAGTTAACAATTAACTTTAGAATAGAAGGAACATCAAGAAAAGCACAATTTTAGTGCACATTTAGGTATCTATGATAGTAATATCATATTTATCATGCAGTTAAGAACGATATTTAATTGTATTTATAATATATATTTGGCTATTATTCCAACTATATAGTAAAGCAAGATCGTCGTAATTTTGATCAAACAATCGTTTATTTACAAAAATAAAGACGTAAAAAATAGATATAAAAAATAGATTAGAGCATTAGATCTTTCCAACCAGTGTCTGGTGAGTAACGACTGCCAAGTTGGGAATGTAGATTGTCGAGTGAGCGATGCAAATTTGCTGCACCTCTTGATTCAATATAGTGTAAAGGTCCACCTGTAAAAGGTGCAAATCCAGTTCCAAAGATTATTCCGGCATCAAGTAAGTCTTTATTGGCCACAACACCTTCACGGTAACAAGCTACTGCTTCATTAAGAAATCTCAAAATTAATCGATCTTGAATGGATTGATGTTCGCTATTAGCGGATTTTTCTTTGGGAGATACTTTCTTGCCTTTTTTCCAAGTGTAGAAACCTTGGCCTGTTTTCTTGCCTAAGTGAC
>CAZFEP010000006.1:0-38390 GCA_964517365.1 uncultured Thiotrichales bacterium
CATCGTTATTGACGACCCATAATTCGGGCCAAACTTCAGTGGGTGGCAATTCACCTACACCACCTGAAAGGTGCTCATTTTTGATAATAGTAGCAATACCCTTCTCTTCAAGAAGATCTTTGATTTGATATATAAAGATAGGATTGGGTTCGCTATGAATACGCTTCATGCAAGCAGTATAACAAAGACTGCATTAGTGACTAATTATCGTCTTCGATTATCGTCCTTATTTATCATGTTTGATTTCAGTGCAATTTCAATACGTACTTTTGCTTGCTTTCACCCGTTTTGGAACAGACTGCCACAATGGTGACTTCACTAAGTTCAGATGGAATACGTAAACCTAATAAAGTTCTCGTAAAAGGTTGTTCGTCTACATGCGGGTGATGAAGCACTCTTTCCCCTATCAACTCACCCTCAGGTGAATATATTCGCCACGAATTCGCATAATGCTTCCACCCTTCATCATCATGCTCTAATGTAACTGAGATGTTAAATTTTTGTGCGGGTGTTTTTTCTGCTTTAACCTTGAGTATTTTAGCATCACTCGCAAACGTTACACTCGAGAAGAACACCAAAAAACCTATAATCAAAAATCGCATAATTTATCCTCTTCTGTTGTTTCTTGCCATTGTTCCTGGCCATTATCCCTGGCCATTATCCCTGGCCATTATCCCTGGCTATTATTTTAGCCAGTCAACCATAAAATTTTTAGACCAACCCTCTAAAGCTAAACTCTAGAGCTCTCTAGATGAGACATTATTCTTTAACGAAAATTTGGCTCATATCTTTAAATGCTTTAAATTCTAAATAATTATTGCTTGGATCTTGAATAAACATCGTAGCTTGTTCACCAACCTGCCCTTTAAAACGGATACATGGCTCGATATGGAACTTTACGCCTTCACGCTTTAGGCGCTCGGCTAAATGCTCCCATTCACCCCAATTTAGAATGACACCAAAGTGCCGTACCGGAACATCATGATCATCCACCGGGTTCGATGGGGTAAACATATCTTCATGATCATACAAATGAGCACTCAGTTGATGACCATGAAAATTAAAATCTATCCAACACTTATCCTCTCGCCCAACGCTACAGCCGAGAAGGTCAACATAAAATATGCGAGTTTTTTCTATATCATGAACCGGAAATGCAAGATGAAAAACAGAAGTTGCCATAATTAAAAAACCAATTTGTTTTTTGGCTTATCGGCCACATTATCACGAAGGTAAACCGGTAATGCTTCCACAGCAGAAACATACTTTCCTTGTTCAAAATACAGCTTGCCTAACTTTGCTACATACTCTGCCTGTGGAAAAACTTCTTCATTGAACAAAATATTTTTACCTAAAGCCTCATTCAATTCCTCTGCATATACTCCCCATCCAGAACCAACCCCATAGCAATCATTAGAGACATTTATTTCTATTTGATCAGCAGGAATAACTTTTTCATTTCCGACCAGTTCCATCACTTCATTGGTATTAAGTGAATATAATCCGTAGTAAATTTCTTGCATGCGAGCATCAATACATGACAATACCTGAGTTACAGATGCTGCTTCAGCCGCCGCTTGTGCAAGCGAGGCTAGCGACGATACAGGCACAACAGGCAAGTCCTGGCCCAAAGCGATACCCTGGGTTACGCTTGCTGCTAGTCTGACACCTGTGAAAGCTCCAGGACCTCTACCAAAAGCCATTACATCAAGTTGCGACAAACTGGTTTCACCTTGTGCCAGAACTTGCTCACACATTGATAATATAATTTCATTATGCTTTCTAGGTGCTATTTCGTTCAGGCAAATAACCTCATCATCGACCAATAAAGCTGCCGAACATGACTCTGTAGCTGTTTCAATGGCTAACAGCTTCATACTCTGACTCTCTTAGCTCTAAAAAGTTTATTGCATCATCCAAGGTAGAGGTGCGCATCATGTTGGGCAAACTATTAATGAACGTTTTGCCATATGGCTTAGTAGTCACTCTTGGGTCACAAATGACGACTACACCATAATCTTCTTCATCTCGTATCAACCGACCCACACCTTGCTTAAGCGATATAACTGCTTGAGGTAATTGGTACTTCATAAATGGGTTTTCACCTGCTTGGCGTAGCGCTTGTAAACGCCCACTTAACACCGGATCATCTGGTGCTGCAAACGGTAGCTTATCTATCACAACAATACTCAAAGCTTCTCCACGAATATCCACACCCTCCCAGAAACTACTCGTCCCCAACAACACTGCATGGTCTGATTTGGAAAAAATTGACAATAATTCTCTACGCGGTGAGTCACCCTGAACTAACAATGTAAAATCATCATGATCTGCTAAATAGTTCGCTGCGATGCGTAATGCACGATGACTGGTGAATAATAAAAATGCTCGTCCTTGATTAGCCTCTAGAAGCGGCAACACTGCATCGACCACTTTATGTGTATAGTTTCTATCATTTGGTTCTACACCTAATACGGGCAAGTATAAGCGTGTATTCTTTTGATAGTCGTAAGGACTATCTAACATTAACGTTTCTGCATCCACTAACCCTAACTGTTGCTGAAAATGATCAAATTTGGCATTCACCGTTAAAGTTGCTGAGGTAAATATCCAGCTACACTTATACTGGCGCATAAACTCTTGAAAAGAATCTGCCACCACTAATGGCGTGCTATGCAACTTGAAACCTCTATCAAAACACTCAAGCCAGTTTATTCTTTCTTTATTAATATCCGCATCACCATCTGAACTAAAGTCTGCGTGCGTTACTGATACTAAATGCAAACCTTGTTCGATCCGTGCACATCGCTCAACACACTTGGCCATCAGTTTCCCTTGGTCCTCTAATGGCGTGATCACCTCACTTAATTCATAAATGGCTTTACATAAGGCGTTAAACTGATCCTCAATTTTTGCAATAGAAACAATTTCAAACCATGGAAACCGACCATTTTTTCCTGACAATGCTAGCTGGAAATCAGCAACCGTTTTTCTTAAAGCATCCACCAAAGGTTGTACATTCTTGGCTTCCGGCGCTTCTTCAATTTGTGCAGCACTAACATCATTCGACAGGTCATTTATTTGTCGACTAGTGGTTGATGTGGCGAGGAAGGTGCTTGCTAACTCTGGCAACTGATGAGCTTCATCAAAAATAACAGCGTTCGCACTGGGCAAAAGCTCGCCAAAACCCTCCATTTTTAAAGCTAAATCCGCAAAAAATAAATGATGATTAATAATAACAACATCTGCTTGTTGAGCTTTTTGTCTAGCTTTAACCACATGACATTTATCATAACTTGGACACTCAGCACCCAAACAATTATCAACCGTTGAAGTAACATTTGGCCAAACTGAGTCATTCTCAAAAATTGCAGTTACCTCTGCGACTTCTCCTGTTTTAGTAAATTGAGACCACTCTTTGATGATATTAACTTTTTTGTTTAACTGACGATTATGCATCTGCACACTTGGAGCATGATGCTCTAACCTATACAAACATAGATAGTTTGCACGCCCTTTTAACAAAGCTGTTTTAACAGGCAGTTTTAGAATGTTAAGAATAGCCGGTAGATCTTTAAAATATAATTGATCTTGTAAATGTTTAGTACCAGTAGAAATAACCACTTTTTGATTAGAGCGCAGCGCTGGTATCAAATAAGCAAATGTCTTACCCACTCCTGTGCCGGCTTCCACTATTAACTGACTGTAGTTTTTTAATGCAGTATTGACCGCATTACTCATATCTTGCTGCTGAGGACGATGACGAAAGTTATCTAAACTCTCTGACAATAAACCTTTTTCACTGAATATTGTTTCACTTACATCCACAACAAGGTCATTACCTACTTCTAATTCTTCATCTTCTAACATAGAACGATATGTTTTTAACTTTCTCGCATTAGAATTGCCGTTACATAAGCCGCAATACCTTCACCCCGTCCTATAAAACCCATACCTTCATTAGTAGTAGCTTTAACGTTTACATCTTCTAGCGGGATCTTAAGTAGCGAACTTAGATTTTTTTGCATGGCTGGTATATGAGCAGCCAGTTTTGGCTTCTCTAGAATAATAGTGCTGTCAATATTACCCACAACATATCGTTTCTTTTTTAATTCAATAACAACATTTTTGACCAGTTCACTACTATCAATATCTTTGTATTTAGGATCATTATCCGGGAAGTGTTTGCCGATATCACCCATTGCCGCTGCACCTAGCAATGCATCACATAGTGCATGCAACAGCACATCACCATCAGAATGCGCATCCAGCCCTTTTAAAAAACTTATTCTTTCACCACCCACAACAATATAATCACCTTGCTTGAAACGGTGTGAATCATAACCAAAGCCTACTCTTACTGACATAACATTTTCTTATCGTTTTATTTTCTTGAGAATACCCGCAGCAAGTTCTAAATCCACCGCATGCGTGATTTTTATATTGTCACTTTGACCTTTCACCAACCTAACCTGCAATCCTAATTGCTCAACAGCCGAGGCCTCATCCGTCACATCTACACCTAATTTTGAGCAGTGCCTTAATGCCTGAGTTAACACGGCTAAGCGAAACATTTGTGGAGTAAAAGCTCTCCAAATACGGTCTCGATCAAGTGTTTTAACCACTGTATTAACTGACATGCGTTGATCTGAACCCGCCTGACCTGATCCTGGCAGATCTGACTCTGGCTTACCTAACCCAGTCTTACTTGACGGGTTCTTTTCAGAACTAATTTTCTTATCTACCATTTTCAATGTGTCAGTTACTGGCGCAGCAAGTAATCCACCTACATCATCATCTTCAAGTTGCTGTATTAATAAATTTAAATCTGTGTTGCGCAAACAAGGCCTTGCTGCATCATGCACTAACACAAAGTCTTGATCATTTGCTGATGTGGTATTGAGGTATGATATTGCATGCAAGACAGACTCTGTTCGCGATGCTCCTCCAATAACAGTTTGAATTTTATTATTATGTAGAGCTAAGTTTTCCCAGTGCTTATCCTCTTGATGCAGTGCAACCACTACTCCAGAAATCTTAGGATGCTTCAAGAAATTACTTAAGGAATGCTCGATTACAGTCAAATCCGCTAACGGCAAATATTGTTTCGGAATAGATGCGCCCATTCTCTGACTTGTTCCTGCTGCCGGAATAACCACCCAATATTGCAACGCTTCCCCCATCACATTGCCACTATTGGCTGATGGTCTCTTCAGATTTACCTTCCACAATATGAATAAAGGTTTCATCCTCCTTGATCATGCCCAACTCACTTCTTGCACGCTCCTCAATGGCTTCAAGGCCCGTTTTTAAATCCTCCACTTCTGCAGCCAATACGGAGTTTCGTTGTCTGACTTGATCATTTCTGGCTTGTTGTTCCGTAACCGTCTGTTTTAGATTTAAAACATCACGAACACTTGCATCACCAAACCATAGCTTAGATTGCAATAGCAGCAACATTACACTCAGTATGATGATGATTACTTTCACAATCGTTATATATACTTAAAAGCTATAAGCCTTCATACCCGGATAAGTTGCAGCGGCCCCAAGCTCTTCCTCTATACGTATGAGTTGATTGTATTTTGCTACTCGATCCGAACGTGATAACGAACCCGTTTTAATCTGCCCAGCCCCCGTGGCCACCGCTAGATCAGCAATAGTTACATCTTCTGTTTCACCAGAGCGATGTGAAACCACTGCAGTATACTTTGCAGCACTTGCCATCTTCATGGCAGCCAAAGTTTCACTTAACGTGCCAATTTGATTCACTTTGATCAAGATTGAATTTGCCACACCCAACTCTATGCCTTTTTGCAGTATCTCAGTGTTCGTTACAAATAAATCATCACCTACTAATTGTACTTTTTTTCCAACTTTATCAGTTAATAATTTCCAACCATCCCAATCGTCTTCTGCTAGCCCATCTTCAATGGTAATGATTGGATATTGGTTTACCCAATTTACCAGGTAATCGACAAATTGCTCAGAGCTATATGACTTGCCTTCTGAATGTAGCTCATATTTACCGTTTTCATAAAACTCAGTGCTTGCAACATCTAAACCTAGATGCATATCTTGGCCCACTTTAAACCCAGCTATTTCAATAGCCTGAAGAATAGTCTCAATAGCCTCATCATTAGATTTAAAATCAGGGGCAAAACCACCTTCGTCACCCACTGCTGTATTAAGACCTTGCTTACTTAATACACCTTTTAATGCATGAAAAACCTCAGCACCATATCGAACCGCATCCCGAATAGAGGATGCACCCGTCGGTACAATCATAAACTCTTGCATATCTACACTGTTATCAGCATGTTCTCCGCCATTAATAATATTCATCATAGGAACGGGCATGATGAAATCACCACCTTGATGCAGATACTTGTACAAAGGGGTTTGTTTTTCTAATGCTGCAGCTTGCGCTACAGCCAATGAAACGGATAACAATGCATTAGCACCCAAACGACCCTTATTATGAGTACCATCCAAATCAAGCATAACTTGATCAATCTCTTGTTGCTGGAAACAATCCATACCTTTGAGTGCTGTTTGAATTTCGGTATTTACATTATTCACCGCTTTTTGCACACCCTTACCAAGATAACGAGACTTGTCACCATCTCTCAGTTCTACTGCTTCCAATGAACCTGTTGAAGCGCCTGATGGCACAGCAGCTCTACCCATTTGACCTGAATCAAGCATTACATCTGCTTCTAATGTGGGGTTGCCACGCGAATCAACAATTTCTCGCGCATGAATTGTTTTAATATTTGACATTCTATTTCCCTAATTACCTATTAAATTTTACTTCCTGACTAAACTAGCTAACAAACTATCTAAATAACTTTCCAGCTACTGAACTAACATCTTCACCCAAAAACCACGCCTAATTTATTTCTTGTTCAATCAAACCTGTCTTTTTAACTACCTGATCGATCTCTTTTAATTGCTCTAATAGTACTTTCATTTTGTTAAGTGGCCATGAATTGGGCCCGTCACTTTTAGCCACTTCAGGATTAGGGTGAGTTTCTACAAACAACCCTGATACGCCACTGGCTATTGCAGCTCTCGCTAACACCGGCACAAATTCACGTTGCCCGCCCGAGCTACCATCATTGCCGCCGGGCAACTGCACTGAATGCGTTGCATCGAATACTACGGGACAGCCTGTTTCTCTCATGATCGCCAATGAACGCATATCCGATACTAAATTGTTATAACCAAATGATGCGCCACGCTCGCATACCATAATATTTTCATTACCCTGCGCTTTAGCCTTAGCTACAACATGCTTCATCTCACCAGGTGACAAAAACTGCCCTTTTTTAATATTTACCGGTACATTGCATGCTGCAACACGCTGTATAAAATTAGTTTGACGACATAGAAATGCCGGTGTTTGAAATACATCAACCACATCAGCCACTTCTTGCATCGGTGTATCTTCATGAACATCAGTAAGCACAGGAAGATTAAACTCTTTTTTTACTTGCGACAGTATCTGTAAGCCCTTATCAATACCTAAGCCTCTATAACTTTCAATTGAAGAGCGATTTGCCTTGTCAAAAGAGGATTTATAAATGAACGGGATTTGTAATTGCTGTGTAATTTCTTGCAACACACCGGCGGTCTCGCGCGCCAACTCGAGACTCTCAATTGCACATGGCCCTGCAATAAGGAAAAAAGGCTGGTGAAGCCCTACTTCAAATTCACAAAGTTGCATAAGGTTAGTTCTTTTGGTCTTCAGCTTGCGACACCAGGTCTGCTGGTGCAGTAGCACCCGCTTTTGCTTGGTAACTGTTTGGCCTTAACTGGATATCATGATGTGATCGTGCTGCATGCACAAAACCTGAAAACAATGGATGCCCAGAACGTGGAGTAGATGTAAATTCTGGATGAAACTGGCAACCAATAAACCAAGGATGATCTTCAATCTCCACCACTTCCATCAACGACTCATCAGTAGACATTCCTGTAAATGACAATCCAGCAGCCTGCAATGTAGCCTTGAATGTATTATTGAACTCATATCGATGTCGATGACGTTCTGAAATAGATTCTTTACCATATAACTGATGCACCAACGAACCAGGCTGCAACTTGCACTCTTGCTCGCCAAGTCGCATGGTGCCCCCCATATTTGAAGATTGGTTACGTCGCTCAAGACCACCTTCACGGTCTTGCCACTCAGTAATAAGCGCAATGACAGGATTCTTTGTACCTTGCACAAACTCAGTACTATGCGCATCACTTAACCCCACTACATGCCTTGCATAGTCAATGACGGCAACCTGCATCCCGAGACAAATGCCTAAGTAAGGAATTTTCTGCTCACGTGCATAACGTGACGCAGCAATCTTCCCCTCAATGCCTCGATCACCAAACCCACCCGGCACCAGGATTGCATCAAGATCTTCCAACACTCCAACTCCGCTAGACTCAATACTTTCAGAATCGATATATTGAATATTAACTTTAGTATGTGTCTGAATCCCTGCGTGAGTTAACGCTTCATTAAGCGACTTATAAGATTCTGTTAGATCAACATACTTACCCACCATGCCAACCGTAATCTCTGCTTCAGGAAATTCTATTGCATGAACAACATCCTTCCAATCTTTAAGATCAGCTGCAGGCAACTGAAGCTTGAATTTCTCTACCACAATGGTATCTAAACCTTGTGCATGTAACCAAAGTGGAAGTTTATAGATAGTGCTTACATCCACACATGAGATGACTGCACGCTCTTCTACATTGGTAAACAATGCTATTTTCTTACGTTCACCATCTGGTAACGGACGATCCGAACGACATAGTAAAATATCCGGCTGTATACCAATGGAGCGCAGTTCTTTTACAGAGTGTTGGGTTGGCTTGGTTTTCATTTCACCTGCTGCTTGTATATAAGGCACCAGCGTTAAATGAATAAAAATGGTATTCTCCCGCCCAAGTTCAACGCCTAATTGGCGTATGGCTTCTAAAAATGGCAAAGACTCAATATCACCTACCGTGCCACCAATCTCAACCAGCGCAACGTCCGCACCTTGAGCACCACGTTCAACAGATTTTTTAATTTCATCAGTAATATGTGGGATAACTTGAACTGTTCCACCCAAATAGTCCCCCCGACGTTCTTTACGAATAACATTTTCGTAAATCTGCCCAGTGGTAAAGTTATTACTTTTACTAGAACGGAAACGCACAAAGCGTTCGTAATGGCCTAAATCTAAATCTGTTTCCGCACCATCTGCGGTTACGTAAACCTCACCATGCTGGAACGGGCTCATGGTGCCAGGATCAACGTTTATATACGGATCAAGCTTCATCAGGCTAACCTTCAACCCTCGCGCCTCTAAAATGGCACCCAACGATGCGGAGGCAATTCCTTTACCTAGAGATGAAACTACACCACCAGTGATAAAAACATAACGTGTCATCTATACCTCGCGTGCACTATCGTTTTCAGGCTTAATTACGCTAACGTTTAGTGCTGTATGTTGTGGTGAGAATGTATTCAAGACGGGAGAAAAGCGTAACAAATGAAGCGCTTAACCACAATCTATAGATTAGGGAATAAAGGTTTCACGGCGAGAAAATAGCGTCGTATTAATACGTTATTTCAGCAACCCATTACCGATATTAGTTGATCTCCATGGTACAGCAAAGGAATGCGAGACCTTTCCCAAGGCGGAATATCCGCTTCTTGGAGAAGGTTTTTCAATGACCTATGTTGCTTACTTCCAAATGGCTTTAGGCGCTCACCTCCGCCACGAAACCTCACGGTCAACTCACACACCCCATCTGGAATTGAGACATTTGCGTTTTTTAGCTCTTCGGGAAGCAATGTTCTATCTAAAGATTCTATATATAACGGCTGATCAATTTTCCAACGTATTATCTGATCCACATCGTGTGTACGCATCGGACTCAACAGATACAGATCATTACGAAAGCGACGGATTTCTCCCTCTTTCCAGGACTGAACAGGGGAATTACCAACCTCTTTTTTCAATACAATATCGGTGACAATTTGTTTTAATATTTTCTTACTCGGAACACGCATATGATTCGATACAATCCAAAAACGCAACACGTTATTTAGCCGCTCACGACTCAGCGTTTGTAACACAGCTGCGTTCAACTTATGTGAATCATCTGTTGAAGCTGCTTGTATATCCAGTTCTGCTAGTTCTTGCAAACAACTTAATGCGTCGGCTTGCAACGCAGCTGATCTAGATAATGTTTGATGTGCAGATGGCCAACGGCTTCGCAACAAAGGCATCACCTCATTACGCAGGTAATTACGGTCAAAATCATTACATTGGTTTGATGGATCTTCCACCCACTGTACATTATGGTTAGTTGCATACTCCTGCAATTCACTATGCGAATTCACCAACAGGGGTCTAAGATGAATCCCTGGAGATAATGCTTTACATTCCGGCATGGCTGCAAGGCCAGCAGGACCGGCGCCACGTAATAATTGCAATAAAACAGTTTCTGCCAAATCATTTTGATGGTGAGCAGTTACGATTGCAGATTTTGCATCCAGCATTTCTTGTAATAGAACATATCTTGCATGTCTAGCGAGCTCTTCAAGACTTTTTTGTGTTTGTTTGGTTATCCGGGCATGCTTAACTTTTATGGGGATTGCTAACTGATTACAAAATTTTTCACATTGTTGCTGCCAATGATCACACTCTTTTTGCAAATGATGATTTACATGTATCGCGTGAACAGGCAGTTCTAGAGAATGCATTACATGCAGTAAAACCGTTGAATCTAAACCACCACTGTAAGCAATATAAAATGTTTCAATATCTTTATAGTTTTTGAAAAACGATTGCAGCTGTGAAGTGGAAATAGACATTCGAATCCTTGCTCTATTGTTTCGTTAATTAATTTCAGCAAGACACCCTAACAAGATAGGCTAATATTAATTTTCTAGCCTATTTCACTAACACCAGCTAGTGCACACTAGTTAGATTCTTTATATTCTCCGTATTGTGTGAGCCTATTAAATCTATTTTCTAATAACTGCTCTATCGTAAGTGACTTCAATCGATTTAAAGTAGCGGCCAAAGAGACCTTTACATTCTCACAAGTGCTATCTACATCTCGATGCGAACCGCCTAATGGTTCTTCAATGATTTCGTCAATCAAACCCAGCTCTAACAACCGTGGTGCAGTTATTCCCAACGCAATGGCGGCATCTTCAGCCCTAGCTGCATCCTTCCATAGAATAGATGCACAACCCTCAGGAGAAATAACAGAGTACGTGCTGTAACTAAGCATCGCCAAATAATCACCCACTCCAATTGCAAGCGCCCCACCAGAGCCGCCTTCACCAATAACTGTGCATATAATGGGTACACGTAATGAAGACATCCTTTGCAAGTTCAATGCAATTGCCTGACTTTGGCCTCTCTCCTCTGCGCCAATACCCGGATATGCTCCAGGCGTATCAATAAATGTAAACACAGGCATCTTGAAACGCTCTGCCATCTCCATGATTCGCAGCGCTTTTCGGTAACCCTCGGGACGTGGCATACCAAAATTACGTTTTATATTCTCATTGGTATTGCGACCTTTTTGATGACCAATGATTGCCACAGACTGCCCATCAAATTTTGCTATACCAGATACAATTGCCGCATCATCCGCATACATTCTATCGCCATGTAACTCAGAAAAATCAGTAAACAACCTCTCTATATAATCTAGAGTATACGGCCGCTTTGAATGCCGTGCTATTTGTGCGACTTGCCAAGGTGTTAAATTGGAAAAAATAGATTCGATCAAGCCTTTAGACTTAGCTTGCAACTTGGTGATTTCTTCATCAAGGTTAAATTCGTTATCACTTTCAACCAATCGTAGTTCCTCGATTTTAGCCTCAAGTTCAACAATGGGTTGTTCAAATTCAAGATAGTCAGGGTTCATTCTAGCCTTCAATAATCTAAGTAATAATTAATATATTTGTAATTATGCATTAATACTCTGTTTCTTGTACACGACACTTGTGTTTAAAACCTCGGAAACTTTACTTAATCTTTGAAGAAGTTTCTCATCCAAGGAAATATTCCAATCGTCACCAAACTTAAGTTTGGTCTCAACTGAGTTATTTTGATATTCCACCATAATAGAGCAATTACCATCCTTAAATGGCAATAGCAGTGACTGCAAATCTTGAACCCAATCCAATGAATCACCGTCAGATTTGATCTTAATATTCAACATAGCACCAAATTGCTTTAAATAGTCATCAAAACTCCAGACATGATCTGCGCGTACTCGTACTCGGCCCGTATATTCATCCCAACCAAGACTACCTTTAATAATTAAAATAGCATCCTTAATAAGTACATGATCAAACTTAGCATAATCCTGGGCAAATACTGCAATATCCATACGTCCGGTATTGTCATCTAAACTCAAAAATGCAATTCGTCCCTTTGGGCTATTTCGTAAACGTATTTGATCCAATAGCCCCGCGACCAATATAGTTTTTGATTCATCACGTGCTTGCCAAGATTTTTGTGGGCCTAACTCGTTACCAGTAGCTAGCAATTCTTTAATATTCTTACTAGTAATTTTATCCAGTTCGTCACGGTATCGGGTAATAGGATGCCCGGTTAAATACAGGCCTAGTGTTTCACGCTCTCCTAGTAATTTTTTCTCTTCTTCCCACTCAGGCACTTCCTGAACTTTGCTACTTTTCATACTCACTTCAGCATGACCAAACATATCATTTTGCCCTGCATCATCATCACGATGCCGCTGCTCTGCAAATCGCAAAGATTTATCCATATGTTGAAATAAACTTGCGCGCGAATAGCCGAAACAATCCATAGCTCCGGCACGTATCAATGCCTCAATACATCGCCGGTTTACTTTTTGCGAACCAAGACGTAAACAAAAGTCATCCAAATCTTGGTATTCTCCATTTTTGTTACGCTCCCCTACCATCTCTTCAACGGCCGCTTCACCAACACCTTTTAGTGCGCCCAATCCATACAGAACAATATTTTCTTCTGGCACAGTAAAATTATAATTTGAGCTATTAATACTTGGTGAGAGCACCTTGATACCCATGCCACGACATTCATCAATAAGAATCACGACTTTATCTGTGTTGTCCAGATCAGACGACATCACAGACGACATAAATTCAGCAGGAAAATGAGTTTTTAACCAAGCAGTTTGATATGCAAGCAATGCATAAGCTACCGAGTGAGACTTATTAAATCCATACCCTGCAAACTTCTCCATCAAATCAAATATATGTGTAGCAAGCTTTAAATCAACACCTCGTTCTACCGCTCCACTTTCAAATATTTCTCGCTGCTTCTCCATCTCTTCAGGTTTTTTCTTACCCATTGCACGACGCAATAAATCAGCACCCCCCAGAGTATACCCTGCCAATATCTGTGCAATTTGCATTACCTGCTCTTGATAGAGAATAACGCCATACGTTTCTTTCAAGATGTGCTCAATATCAGGATGAAAATAATCAACACGTGCACCATGCTTGCGAAGAATGAAGTCGTCCACCATGCCTGATTGCAGGGGTCCTGGTCGATAGAGCGCAACCAGTGCTACTATTTCACCAAACGTGTCTGGCTGAAGTCGTTTAATGATATCTTTTATACCACTCGACTCTAATTGAAACACTGCTGTGGTCTGCTGACGCTTTAACGTTTCATACGTCGCGGAATCGTCTAACGGCAAATCCTCTATCTCTATTAATGACTCACCAAGGAGTTTTTGTTTTTTATTAACTAATTGAACAGTATTATCAATTATCGTAAGCGTTCTTAAACCAAGAAAGTCAAACTTAACAAGACCCATCGCCTCCACATCGTCTTTATCCAGTTGAGTGACAACATTAGTTCCACCTGGCTCACAATATAGTGGAGTAAAAGCAGTTAACTCGGTTGGAGCTATCACAACACCCCCTGCATGCTTACCTGCATTTCGCGAAATGCCTTCAAGCATTAACGCCATATCAAATACACTTCGTACATCTTCTTCGTTATTATATTGATCCTTCAACGCGGGCTCGGCTTTTAGCGCTTTTTCCAGAGTCATTCCTACTTCAAAAGGAATAAGCTTGGCAATTCGATCAACAAAACCATAAGGATGACCCAGCACACGCCCGACATCTCTCACGACTGCACGTGCTGCCATTGTGCCGTAAGTGATAATCTGACTCACTCTAGTTCGCCCGTAACGCTCGGCCACATAATCAATAACGCGATCTCGATTATCCATGCAAAAATCAATATCAAAATCAGGCATCGAAACTCGCTCTGGATTTAAGAAACGCTCAAATAACAAATCATACTTTAACGGGTCAACATCGGTGATACCTAACACATAGGCGACAAGTGAACCCGCTCCCGAACCACGCCCCGGACCGACAGGCACACCATTCTCTTTAGCCCAACTTGTAAAATCAGCAACAATAAGAAAATAACCCGCATAGCCCATTGTATTAATTACATCTAATTCAATATCCAAACGATTCTGATATTTTTGCTTCACTTCCTGTTCATCAATCTTTAGTTTTTGTAGACGTCGCTGCAAACCGTCTTCAGATTGCTGACGCATATATTCTGACGGTGTATGCGTTTCAGGAATTGGGAATTCAGGTAAAACATTTTCTCCAAAAGATAATGTCACATTACAGCGCTTTGCTATTTCTACTGTATTCGTAATCGCTTCAGGAATATCCTTAAACAACTCCACCATCTCTTCACTACTACGGAGGTATTGCTGCGAGGAATATAATTGTGGGCGTCGTGGATCATTGATCACTCTGCTAGTGTGGATACATACACGTACTTCATGTGCATCGAATTCATTTTGTTCTAAAAATCTAACATCATTTGTGGCCACCACGGGCAACGAATATTTAGTCGCTAACTTAATGGCCTGCTGATTGTATACCTCCTCATCGTCTCTGCCTGTGCGCTGCAATTCAATATAATAATTATCTTTAAAATGCTTTTTCCAGAACGAGGTGTACTCAACTGCTAATTTTTTATTCCCTGAAATAATTGCACGCCCTACATCACCATCACGTGCGCCAGATATTGCAATTAAATTTTTACCTGCACCGATTAACCAATCTCTCTCTAGTGTAGGACCGCTTCCTCTTTGACCTTCTATATAAGCGCGCGTTATAAGCCTGGTGAGCTCTTGATAACCGTCATTGTTTTTACATAAAAAAACTACGCGTGAATTCGGATCTTTAGCTGAAATTCCAGATATCTGCGCCTCAACACCAATGATTGGTTTTATGCCATTCTTCAATGCTTTCTGATAGAACTTAACCAATGCAAATAAATTATTAAAATCAGTTAACGCAACTGAAGACATCCCATTGCTATTGAGCTGATGCATTAGTTTTGGAACACGCACAATACTGTCTACAAGCGAGTATTCAGTATGTAAGTGTAAATGTATGAATTGTGGCATGAGTGATTACAAGAGACTTATACTGGATTCAATGCAGCTATTGCATCTCTTACGGGCTTATAGCTTTTTCGATGCAATTTACATGGGCCGAATTCTTGTAACGCGGCGATGTGCTTAGCTGTAGGGTAACCTTTGTGCTGATCAAATCCGTATTGCGGTAAATCTATGTGATGCGCTTGCATATCAGCGTCACGAGTCACCTTGGCAAGGATAGATGCAGCGCTTATTTCAGCCACTAATTGATCACCTTTAACGACCGCTGTACAGGTAACGCTTAGCGAAGGACTATGCAAACCATCAATATACACATGGGCTGCTTCAAATTGCATAGCTACATATGCGCGCTGCATAGCTAGCAACGTCGCATGATGAATATTTATTTCATCAATCTCATCAGGCGTTGCATAGCCCAACCCCCAAGCAAGTGCTTTAGCTTTAATTTCATCACATAAAAACTGCCGCTTCTTTGCGCTCAGTTTTTTAGAATCCGTTAAACCATCAATATTAATATCCGGATGTAATACCACACTTCCAGCAACTACTGGGCCCGCCAACGGCCCTCGGCCTGCCTCGTCTATTCCCGCAATACGCCCTGCTTCTAATTTTTTTTTGGACATGTAAAAATATTTCTACTCAACTTTTAACAGGTGTACGGCTAAGTTTTAACCATCTCGATAAAGTGAACGTTATGCCTAGGTAGGTAAACTTCGTATACTGCACGCTTAGCTAAAAGGATACCTTAAAAACCAGTGTCAGAGATACGAACAGCCGTAATAGGTGTTGGATATTTAGGCAGATTTCATGCTCAAAAATATTCAGAATTAAAAAACAGCAAGTTACTCGGTGTTGTTGACAAAGATTATGAAAATGCTCAGAAAATAGCCAACGAAGTAGGGTGCGAAGCTTTCAGTGATTATCATGATCTCTTAGGCAAAGTGGATGCAGTTAGTATTGTGGTACCAACAGATTTGCATTACCAGGTCACCGCTGACTTCCTAAAGCACAATACACATGTGTTAGTCGAAAAACCCATCACCACTTCTATAAAACAAGCTGACGAATTGATTGCTTTAGCCAAGTCTAATCATTGTATTCTTCAAGTTGGGCACTTGGAACGATTTAATCCTGCTATTCTGGCGATGGAAGATGAAATTTCTGACATACGATTTATCGAGTCACACCGACTCGCGCCTTACAACCCAAGAGGCACTGAAGTAAGCGTTATACTCGACCTTATGATTCATGATATTGATATCATTTTAAACTTAGTAAATTCTCAAGTTGAGAAAATTGATGCAAGCGGAACATCGGTATTATCAAATGATTTTGATATCGCTAATGCAAGAATCGTTTTTAAAAACGGCTGTGTTGCAAATGTGACAGCAAGTCGTGTAAGTAATAAAACAGATCGAAAAATGCGTATCTTTAAGAATGATGCCTATCTCTCAGTTGACTTCCAAAACAGAGAGCTTGCCACTTATAAGAAAGGTAGTGGTGAAATGTATCCTGGCGTACCCAATATTGACATCCAAAAAGATACTTTTGATAAGTCAGATGCATTAAAATCTGAAATTGAACATTTCCTTGCATGCATCACCACTAGCTCAACCCCCAAAGTGACTGGACAAGATGCAAAGCACGCATTACAAACAGCTATACAAATTAGTGAACTCCTAACCTAACTCAATTAGCCTAAATATATATTTACTAAATTCTCTTGTTTAATAATTTAATATACGGACAACCTTTATGATTCCTATGCTTGACCTAAAGCAACAATATGCTGAACTAAAGAATGATATTGATTCTGCAGTTGCTGAAGTATTACAGAATACTCATTTTATAATGGGACCAAATGTAAAAGAGTTTGAGTCTGAAGCCGCAGAATTCTTAGGTGTAAAGCATGCCATTTCCTGTAATTCAGGAACGGATGCTTTACATTTAGCCTTGCGCGCTTGCGGCATAAAAGAAGGAGATGAAGTTATCACTACACCTTTTAGTTTTGCTGCTACGGTTGAGGCTATTTGCTATGTAGGTGCGACGCCGGTCTTTGTTGACATTGAACTTGATACTTATAATATTTCTGCTGCAGCAATCGAATCCGCTATTACTAGCAAAACTAAAGCTATATTACCTGTGCATATTTTTGGGCAAGTTGCTGATATGCAAGAAATTAAAAAAATTGCTGAAAATAATAGTTTGAAAATAATCGAAGATTGTGCTCAGTCATTTGGCGCCAAAATAAATAATCAACAAACGGGC
Source organism: uncultured Thiotrichales bacterium (assembly GCA_964517365.1). Taxonomy (GTDB): domain Bacteria; phylum Pseudomonadota; class Gammaproteobacteria; order UBA4575; family UBA4575; genus JABDMD01. The sequence goes on from CAZFEP010000006.1 coordinate 17,749, forward strand.
TCTCTAGGTGACGCAGGTTGCTTTAGCTTTTTCCCCAGTAAAAACTTAGGCTGCTATGGTGATGGTGGGCTTTTTACCACTAATTGTGATGATACGGCTAAGCAGTTCATGCTATTAAAGAGCCATGGAAGCAAAATTCGCAATCAACATGAGATTGTTGGCTGGAATAGTCGCCTCGATGAATTACAAGCCACTATTTTACGTATCAAACTGAAACATATTGATCGATTTAACAAAAATCGAATTTTGGTAGCAGACAACTATAACAAACAATTAAAATCATCGACTATCATTACTCCATCATTTAAAAATAATGGATCTCATGTATTTCATCAGTATACGCTGCTAAGCGAAAACCGTGACGCGATATCAGAACAACTAAACAAGGCAAATATTGGTCATGCAATATATTATTCAACCCCACTCTCTGAACAGCCTGCGTTTAAAGATATTTCTCGCTCAGAGAACCTTGTTAACACACAAGCTATTTGCTCAAAGTGTATTTCTTTACCTATGTTTCCTGAAATGTCGAATCAACAAATTGACGAAGTGGTCAACATAGTAAAAAGTGCCTAATATAAATTCTAATATTAACTCACCCAGTATTATGATTGTAACTGGTGAGGCCTCTGGTGATTTGCATGGTGCACATGTTGTTAAAGAAATAAATAAGATATTCCCTACTGCTAACTGTTATGGCATTGGTGGGGAAAAAATGCAACAACAAGGAGTAGAGTTGCATACAAATGTATCTGAGCTATCCGTGGTTGGTCTAATTGAAGTCCTTAAACACTACCCTAGACTGCGCAAGCTACTTAACAAAACTAAAAACACTTTAAAGTCAGAAAAACCTGACTTACTCATCTTAATAGATTCACCAGATTTCAACTTGCCACTTGCCAAGGTGGCCAAACAATATGGCATTAAGGTTTTATATTATATTAGCCCACAAATATGGGCTTGGCGAAAAAGCAGAATTAAACTAATCCAGAATTATGTGGATATGATGGCGGTGGTATTTCCTTTTGAAAAGAAATTCTATGTTGACGCAGGTGTACCCGTAGAGTACGTAGGGCATCCACTAATTAAAGCAGCCAATGCTACAATCGATAAATCTGATTTTTACAGGTCGCATCAACTTGATCCAAACAAAAAATTAATTGGCTTATTCCCAGGTAGTCGTGTAAGTGAAATCGAACATAATTATCCTATAATTTTAAGTGCTGCAATCGAATTATTGCAACAAAGACAAGATATTCAATTCATTACACCCATTGCTGCCACACTTCCCCATGCACTGATAGAAAAGTATATAACAGAGTCAGACGTGCAAGTACGCACAACTTCCGAGGATATCTATAACGTAATTAACGCTTGTGATGTAATCGCAGCAGCATCAGGCACTGTTACCTTACAAATCACACTCATAAAAGTTCCGATGTTAATTGTATACAAAATTTCACCCATCACTTACCAAATCTTTAAAAGGATTGTAAAGTTTACTTACGCTGGTATTGCTAACGTTATTGCCAATAAAGAAATATGTCGTGAATTCATTCAAGAAAATGCGACAACTAAAAATATATCTTCTGAATTAAACAGATTACTATCAGACAAAGAATATGTGTCTGAGATGAAATATAACATGCAGGAAATAAAGGAAAGCCTTGGTGAAAAAGATGGTTCTGCTGCCACAGCAAGCCTCGCAGCAAAACTCATACACGAGAACAAATGATTATTGCGTTATACCACGCTCACTTGACAAGATAAAATTCATAAAACGCTCCACTTCTGGAAATTGGCTTGCAAGTACTTTTACTTCGGAGAGATTGTCATTCTTTGATTGTTTGCTACGAACTAGCAACATGTATGACTTGTGCAAAGCAGCTATGCAATCTTCTGAAAAATCATTGCGCCTTAGACCTTCTTTATTCAAACCATGACTGCTTGCATAATTACCAGAAGCCATCACATAAGGAGGTAAATCACGATTCAATGCAGTTCCCATTGCACAAAAAGAATGCTCGCCAACACGACAAAACTGATGCACCAATGTAAATCCACCAAGAATTGCAAAATTCTCTATCGTTACATGACCCGCCAGGGTGGTACCATTTGCAAAAGTGATGTCATTATTAACCTCACAGTCATGCGCTATGTGCACGTAAGCCATAATCCAGTTACGATTACCAATCCTTGTATACCCTTGATCTTCTTCAGTACCACGGTTGATCGTTACATATTCACGTATCGTATTATCATCACCTATGATTAATTCGCTACTTTCTCCGTGGAATTTTTTGTCTTGCGGTATTTCACCTATTGAAGAAAATTGGAATATGCGATTACCGGAACCAATAGTGGTTGGGCCATTTAGCACTACGTGCGGCCCAACTATAGTATCTTTGCCGATTTTTACATCTGGCCCTACAATACTATAGGGACCAATAGTTACACTGCTATCTATTTCTGCACTTGCATCAACAATGGCTGTTGGATGTATACCCTCTGATAATTCATTAGTCGCCATGGAGGATATCTGCATAGTGCCCAGTATTAACTCGTCTCGACTTCCTTGAAAACACACATCAATTCAGCACTTGTAGCCACCTCTTCATCCACTGAAGCAATGGCTTCAAATACCCCATAACCCCGCTTATGTCTTTTAAGCCTGACATCAAGTGTTAGCTGATCCCCTGGCCCGACTTGTCGCTTAAAACGAGCCTTATCGATACCAACAAATAAATATAAACTCTCATCATCTGGCCGCCAATCTGGATTGCTTAGTGCAAGCAAACCCGAAGCTTGAGCCAAAGCCTCAAGAATAAGAACCCCCGGCATAACAGGAGCATTTGGAAAGTGGCCTTGAAAAAATGGTTCATTGAAACTGACATTCTTAATAGCCAAAATAGACTGCCCAACCTCACAACTCAACACGCGATCTACCAGCAAAAATGGATAACGATGAGGAAGATACTTTAAAATATCATGAATGCTCATCTCAATATTTTTAGTCATACTAAATTGTTACTAAGGTTTATATATATTTAACTATAAGCAAGACAGAGCAAGAAAATGCAAATTATAAATCTTTTATCTTTGTTATGGAGACTGCATTTCCTGCAATACACGGGCTGTTAGATCTATTTTTTCACTTGCATATAAAACAGGTTGCGTTACCACAAGATCATAAGCTTCAGCTTTTGATACGATAACTATCACCTCATGAACTTTCTTTTGCAGCTTCCCCAACTCTTCATTTCGTCGAATATTAAAATCTTCTCTTAACTCATCTTGTTGTCGATTATATTCTCGCTTTCTATTTAGTATTTTTTTTTCTAACTCACCCCGATTTTTATCATTCATTATCGGACCATCATTTTTCAATGATTCTTCCAGACTTAAAACCTCATCACGCACAGCTGTTAGTTTTTTATCACGGTTTGAAAATTCCTGCTCTAGATCTTTACGCGCTGATTCTGCTTGTGGTGACTTCTCCATTAACTCGACCATATTAACAAAACCAATTTTTGTCTCTGCCATAACTACAGCCGGCATCAATAAGCCCATAATTACAAAAAATCTAACAACTGCTATAAACATAAGATTCATTTCTCCTAAACTTAAAAACTAGTCCCTAAATTAAACTGAAAGACCTCGGTATCATCATCTTCTTGATCATTAAACGGTGATGCCAATGCAGCACTAATACCTCCCAAACCCGTAATCCAACTTAAACCCAAGCCAAATGACCCTCTAACATCAGCAGAATCAAAGTCATCAAACTCTTCAAAAACATTACCGGCATCTACAAATAAGGCAAGGCGTGCTCTATTTTTATTCTCTATAAAGGGGGGCGGGAATAAAACTTGAACCCTAGCAGTTGTCAGGAAATTTCCACCAAAAGAGTCATCAAACGAGTCGCGAGGCCCTAGGCTATTAGGCTCATAACCACGAACTGAATCAAATCCACCTGCCCTAAATTTCTCAAAAAATGGCAAATCTGTAGTATCTCCGTATTGTTCACCATAACCGATTTCACTTCCTAGAGACAGTGTAAATGTTTCCCCTAAAGGAAAGAAAAATGAATTTTCAATACTCACTTTATAAAATTCTAGATCGCTACCAGGCACAGAAAACTCTATTCCAGCTACCTGTCTATTCCCTTTGTTTGGAAACAAGCTACGATTTCGTGAGTCATGAATAAAGTTTGCATTGACCGTAAATGTATCAAACGTGTCGCCATTTTGATCTAGAAAATCGATCACTTCTACTGGAGTATTGGTGCTGGTATTTATTTCAGTATGCCTGAGACCAAGCACAAGACCTACACGGTCAACCTCAGTCAAAGGAATTCCATAATTCATGCTTACTCCGTATTGATCTGAGTCAAAATCTGAAAGATCAGCCTCTTCTGCTTCAGTTGAGACAAAATTAAAACCAAAGCCACGACTAACCCCATCTATTGTGTAATATGGATTAGTATAATTTGCAGAATACACCGTATTCACTTGACTAGTGTTTATCCTGAACGATACTGTTTTTCCAGTGCCTAGAAAGTTTTCCTGACTAACGCTAGTAGATGCAACCACACCTTGACTGTCAGAAAAACCAGCTCCTACATTAAAGCTACCTGCCAACCTTTCTACCACAGCTATATTTAGATCAACAAAATCATCCACCCCAGGAATACGTTGCGTATCAATTTCAACTGACTCAACATAAGATAATCGCTGTATTCTACGACGTGATGACTCTACATTTGAAAGAGAATACCACCCACTTTCCATCTGCCTAAGCTCTCTACGATACACTTCATCGCGCGTTGTTTTATGTCCAGTAAAATTTATCCTTCTCACATAGACACGCTTTCCAGGATCAACAAAAAAAGTTAAGTCTACTGTTTTAGTTTCCTCATTTACTTGAGGCACAGGATTTATATTTGGGAATGCATATCCTTCGTTCCCCAATCTATTGGTTATTGCATCAGTTGACTGCACTATTTTAGCACGCGAAAATATATCTCCAGATGATAAGTCAACCAACGTCCTCACTTCTTCTTCGGGTATAATAAATTTACCAGCCAGCTTAACTTCATTAATTGTATATTGATCACCTTCATCTACATTAATCGTGATAAAAATATCTTCTTTATCGTTACTTATTGAAACCTGAGTAGATGGCACATCAAATTTTAAATACCCTTCGTTTAAATATTGATTACGCAAAAGTTCGATATCACCTTGCAGCTTTTGTTTAGCATATCTATCCCTTGAACCCCAAAACTGATACCAGGGTTTTAAGCCAGACTCAAAATCATCAATAAGATCTTCTTCCTCAAATACAGTATTACCAACCACCTTGACCTGTTTGATTTTTGCTGCATCACCCTCAACGATCTGTATACCTATATCAACTCGGTTTCTTTCCAGCTCTCGCACCTGTGTATCGATATTTACACCATACTTACCAAAAGCAAAGTATTGTTGTGTTAACTCATTCTCTAGTCTCTCTAATACCGATCGATTAAAAACCCGACCATTTGCAATACCAACATCTGTTAACACCTCTGTTAATTGCTCATCTTCCAGAATCTTATTGCCGTCAAAACTGATACTCGCAATGGCTGGTTTTTCTTTTACTGATACGACTAATACATTACCTTCACGCCGTAATTGAATATCATTAAAAAAACCTGACTTATAAAGTTCACGCGCAATATTCGCAGTATTAGCCTCATCGACCTCATCACCTACTTTAACAGGCAAATGAGTAAACACCGTGCCCGCTTCTATTCGCTCTAAGCCTTCAATCTGAATATCTTGCAGTCGAAACTTTTCAGCCATGGCTGGCAATGAAAACATGACAAACAAACACACTAGAAGAATTCGTTTTATAGAAAGTAACTCCATATTATTATTTTATAATTCTAATTCTTTAATTATTTATTGCAGCAAACGCTGAATATCATTATAAAAAGCTAAGCTCATTAAACCTGCCAACATAACAATACCCAATCTCTGGCCTGCTGCCTCAATTTTTTCGGATACCGGGCTACCTTTAATCATTTCGATCAAATAGTAGAATAAATGCCCTCCATCCAGCACCGGGATCGGTAATAAATTAAGTATACCAATACTGATACTAATTATTGCCAGCGCCCCTACGAATGCTGAAAAACCTATTGATGCAGAAACCCCTGCATATTCAGCAATAGTAACTGGGCCGCTTATATTTTTTAATGACGCCTCACCCACCACTAATTTCCATAACAGCTTAAGGGTTAACACAGACACTTCCCAGGTTTTAATTATGCCTTTACCAAAGGAATCAAACGGCCCGTAGCGAACGGTTACTTTTTGCACATCTAGTTGACTCTTGTCAAGATAAGGATATGCGCCCACACGCCCAACAGTTTTGCCATCGACATTATCAGCACTGGGTGTCAGCTTCGTTACCAGCTGCTTTCCGTCTCTTTCTAGCAGCATACTTATTGGAACTTCAGCATGTTGCTGAATATATTCGACCAACTCCACCCACGAATCAACCACCTGCCCATCGACGCTAATTACTTTATCACCAGCCTTTATACCTGCCTGTTTGGCTACACCGCTTTTAATTTCTCCAAATCTAGCTTGATATTGATAACGCCAAGGCGTCACACCAATTTTCTCTAGTAAATTTCCTTCAGCAAGTAGCTGCTTAGTATCATTCAAATCTAATGTTACTGTTCTTTGAGATGAATTTTCATTACTCAATGTTGCGCTTACAGAACCTTTTTTTAACGCACCATTTAACATTTGAATTGTAGTTTGCTGCCACGTTTTAACAGGCTGACCTTCGATATGCGTAAAAGTATCGTTAGACTCTATTTGAGCTAATGCTGCAATACTTTGTGGCTCAACCTCCCCTACCGTTGGCCTTACTCCATCCACACCGGCAACAAAAGTAATCCAATAGGCAAACACAGCAAAAATAAAATTAAAAAATGGACCTGCAGATACAATCGCAAACCTTTTCCACACATTTTGTCGATTAAATGCTCGGTGCACTTCACTAGCGTCTACATCACCTTCACGCTCATCAAGCATTTTCACATAACCACCAAGCGGTATGCTGGCAAGAACATACTCTGTATTATCTGCACCACTCGATTTTGAAAAAAGTGGTTTACCAAAACCTACTGAAAAACGCAAAACCTTTACACCAAGTTTTTTTGCTACCCAATAGTGGCCAAACTCATGAACGGTCACGATAATGCCAATTGCAGCAATAAACGCGAGTATGTAAGTTATAAATTGCATATCTTTAGTGTCGCGTTAATGAATCACGTATAAAACCAGTTGCAAAAGCTCGTGCTTGCTGATCCTTTTCAAGAATTACATCTAGTTCATTCACAACAACATGTTCAATATCCTGCAAGGTTGCATCTATAACTGACGAAATATCAGTAAAACGAATTTTTTCTTTTAGAAACGAATCTACAGCCACTTCATTTGCTGCGTTCAATACCGTAGTGGCACTTTGCTGTTCACTCATGGCAGCATAAGCGAGTCTCAAACACGGGAAACGTTCAAAATCAGGTTTAGAGAATTCCAGCGCACCTATTTCTGTTAGATTTAATATATCTACCCCAGAAGTTATTCTCTGCGGCCATGCTAGTGCATGTGCTATTGGCACACGCATATCAGGATAAGCCATATGCGCAAGCACAGAACCATCCGGGTACGCCACCAAGGAATGTATAATAGATTGTGGATGAATCACTATTTCAATATCTTTGACGTTAACATTAAATAATTTGCACGCCTCAATTAACTCTAAACCTTTATTCATCATCGTTGCAGAATCAACTGATATTTTCTTGCCCATTTCCCAATTAGGATGCGCGCAGGCTTCTTCGGGTGAAATATTTACAAATTCTGTTAACGCTTTTGTCAAAAACGGTCCTCCAGAAGCTGTAAGAATTATTTTTTCTATCTCACTCTTATATTCTTCTACAGGTAGACATTGGAACACGGCATTATGTTCACTATCGATTGGCAATAATTGTGAATTATTTTGTCTAGCAATTTTCATTAACAAATCACCAGACATTACTAACGCCTCTTTATTTGCAAGCATGATATGCTTACCCGCTGATGCGGCTGCCAGCGTCGGTGATAATCCTGCTGCACCTACAATAGCTGCCATTACACAATCTGCCTCAGATATGCTTGCTGCAAGATCCAAGCCTTCTCGACCACACGCCAACTCAGGCTTATATTGTTGATCTTTAAACTTATCAATGAACTTATCAGCGCGCGCAGAATCTGCAACTACCGCTAACTGAGGACGAAACTTCATGCATTGTTCATACAAAAGATCAATATTTTGGTTTGTAGTTAACGCGACTACAGAAAACAATTCAGGGTGGCGCTCTATAACATCTAGCGTGCTCACCCCAACCGAACCTGTTGCACCTAATATTGAAACTGTTTTCATCATATTATGAACTTAATAATTTATATGCTGCCGCAATCTACACATATCAAAGATAAGCCAAACACAAACCCTGGTGCAGCCGCAGTGACACTGTCAATACGATCAAGAACTCCTCCATGTCCAGGCAGAATATTACCACTATCCTTTACTCCAGCTTTTCGCTTCAATAAGCTTTCATACAGATCTCCTACAACAGAAATCAGCGCTATAACCGCACAGAGAATAATAAAGTATGCCCACTGTTGTTTATTTATTGCAAACAACTGCAGACCAACCAAAGCCAATGCGATAGCAGAAATAAACGCACCCACTACACCCTCTCGTGACTTTCCTGGACTCAATTTAGGTGCTAATTTGTTTTTGCCGAAGCGTTTCCCTGTGAAGTATGCAGCAATATCTGCCATCCAAATAATAGCCAACAAGAACATTAATATTTCAGGGCTACGCTCATGCAGCATAACTAGCGCTAACCATGCGGGAATTAAAACTATAAACCCCGAATATTTAAGCAGTTTATGCAAAATACTTGAGCTCAACCAGTCGACCCTGAATAACGCCAACATCATTACCACTCCTGCCCACCATAAGCTCGCTACAAATAAAATCATGTTTTCATGCGATGACCGTGCGAATACTTCTATTAGCAACATACCTGCTCCAACCAATAGCAGATACAATATTCTCTTCATGGTCGTATCAGCACCCGCCAGAGCCGACCATTCCCATGCAGCTACTAGAGTAATAGATGCAAATAGGATCGCAACAATCTGTGTTGGTAATTTAAAGATTGCAAATACAATCAATGTGCCCAATATTATTGCAGTTATAATTCTTTGCTTTAACATAAAATTACGCTAACGCTAATTATACCGATACTTGCTCTTGCGTTTGACCAAACCTTCTTTGCCTGGCGCTAAAAGATGCAAATGCTTTTTTAAGTTCTTGGGGAGAAAAATCAGGCCATAACGCTTCACAGAAATATAATTCAGTATACGCTAACTGCCATAAAAGAAAGTTACTTAAACGCTGCTCGCCACCGGTGCGAATAAATAAATCTGGTGGAGGCATGTCCTCTGTTGCAAGCTTGGTTTCTAACATGTGACTTTCAATCCCTGACACGGTTAACTTGCCATCCTGAACTTCTTTAACCACTCTTTTTGTCGCTTCAAGTATGTCCCATTTACCGCCATAATTTACAGCAATATTTAGGAACAACTTGTCGTTGTCACAAGTCATCTGCTCTGACATCTCAATCTGCTGATGTAGTTTTTTAGATAGATCTTCGGTATCGCCAAGAAATTTAAGTCGAACTCCGTTATCTGACAAATTTCTCACTTCGTTTTTCAAAGAGCGTAAAAATAATTCCATTAAAGCAGAAACCTCAGCTTTAGGTCGCTTCCAATTTTCACTACTGAATGCAAATAACGTTAAGTATCGTACTCCAGCCTCTCCGCTGGCCTTTATGATCTCTTGAGCAGCCTGCACACCTTCTCTGTGGCCCGCAGTTCTTGGAAGGTTTCGCTGCTTTGCCCATCTACCATTACCATCCATAATAATAGCAACATGGCTTGGGATTATTTCGTCTGACATTAAACTAAATGTTTCTGATAGATAAATAACAAGACAAATAAAAGTATTTAATTTAAGACGTTAGCGGCGACGCTTTAGACTTCCATCAAATCTTTTTCTTTTTGCCCTAAAATAGTTTCTATTTCAGCTACAAAATCATCTGTCATCTTTTGAATTTCATCCTGTGCTTGATGATCCTCATCTTGAGAAATTTCTTTTTCTTTTAACAACTCTTTGAAATCAGCATTAGCATCACGACGAATATTTCGAATTGCCACTCGACCTTTTTCAGCCTCACTTTTTACCACTTTCACCAAGTCTTTGCGTCGCTCTTCAGTAAGGGGTGGCATAGCAATACGAATAATGGTGCCTGATGTATTAGGATTTAAGCCGAGATCTGAACTCATGATAGCTTTCTCAATATCACCCACAAGATTACTTTCCCATGGTGTAACCGCCAGTGTTCGAGCATCCTCAACAGAAACCGTGGCCGCCTGATTAATAGGAACTCGATTACCGTAGTAATCTACCATTACATGATCAAGTAGCTTTGCATTTGCGCGACCCGTTCGAACTTTTGATAACTCATTCAACAATGCATCTATACTTTTTCGCATCCGTTGCTTAGCATCTTTTTTTATATCTTCGATCATGCCTTACACTCCTATAACTTCTGTACCGATACTTTCACCTTGCACAATTCTTGTTAGATCACCCTCAGAAAATAAGTTAAATACTCTAAGTGGAATCTGATTATCACGACACAACACCAGTGCTGTTGCATCCATCACACCTAACTTCTGCTGAATAGCATCATCATATTTAATCTGATCATAACGCTTTGCATTAGGGTTTTTATGCGGATCATCATCGTATACACCATCTACCTTAGTAGCTTTTAGCATAATGTCTGCATTAATTTCTGAAGCCCTCAAGCTTGCCGCTGAGTCTGTCGTAAAGAAGGGATTTCCTGTGCCAGCTGCAAAAACCACGACACGACCTTTCTCCAAGTGACGCACGGCACGTCTACGAATATAGTCTTCACACACTTGATTGATTTTAACTGCAGACATCACACGGCAATAAATGCCTAAATTTTCCAAAGAATCTTGCAGCGCTAAACTATTCATAACCGTGGCTAACATTCCCATATGGTCCGCAGTGACTCGATCCATCCCACCTTGCGCCAAACCTGCGCCACGAAAAATATTTCCACCACCAATAACGATTGCTACCTCAACCCCTAACTTACTAATATGGGCAATTTCAGTACCTATGCGAGTAATAATCTCAGGGTCGATACCATAATCATACTTACCCATTAGCGCTTCACCGCTGAGTTTCAATAATATACGCTTAAATACTGGCTTGTTATCCGACATATCCAAATTGCTAGTATGTATTTATTAGACATTAAAAAAGGGGCATAGCCCCTTTTTTAATGTAAGTGAATTTAACCTTTATCTTTCATATCATCGATTTGTTTTTGAACCTCATCTGCAAAGTTCTCCGACTTCTTCTCAATACCTTCACCCACTTCATAACGAATAAATCTTGTTACACTGGCTTTAGCTGCTGACAAAAATTGCTCAACACTAACACTGTCATCTTTAATATATGCTTGGCCAAGTAGAGTATTTTCTTTCAAGTATTTATTAACTTTGCCATCAACCATTTTTTCTATAATATTCTCTGGCTTGCCACTCGCTTCTGCCTGAGCTTTTGCAATATCTCTTTCCTTACTCAAAAGATCCGCAGGCACTTCTTTTTCGCTTACACACAAAGGTTTAGCTGCAGCAATATGCATTGCCATATCTTTTCCTAATTCATCATCACCCGAATACTCAACCAATACACTAATTCTCTTCCCATGTGCGTAACTCGCCACACCAGTTTCACTAGATAATTTCTCAAAACGTCTCACCTGAATGTTTTCACCAATTTTAGATACCAACTCAAGTCGCGTTTGCTCAACCGTCTGTCCATCAGACAAAGTGGCAGCATTTAGCTCATCCACAGAACCAAACTCACTGCTTAAAACCAATTCCGCTAACTGGTTAGTGAATGCCTGAAACTTGTCATCTTTAGCTACAAAATCCGTTTCACAATTCACCTCAATAATAGCAGCCTGCTTGCCATTACTAGCGATGGCAGTCGTACCTTCTGCTGCAATTCGGCTTGCTTTTTTATCTGCTTTGGCTTGACCGGATTTACGCATTTGTTCTACTGCAGAATCCATATCTCCACCTGCATCAGTAAGTGCTTTTTTACACTCCATCATGCCCGCGCCTGTTCGCTCACGCAGTTCTTTTACCATCGTTGCTGTTACTTGCATTACTTCTTCCAGATTATTAATTAAATTAGGCTATGAAAATCATATCTAGCCAGTCAATTTTTGTTAGACACTTTTAGTCAGTCAATTTTGTTGGCAACGCTTTTGCCTCATTAATCCACGACTCAATCACAGACTCTTCAGGTACGCTTGGCGCTAGAGATTTTTCTGCATTGGTTGCTTGTAGTTTTGACAAAACATCACCCGCAGCACTTGCTGCAAGATCAGCCATATTGTTGTAACCACTTACCTCAAGCAACTCAGCCTCATTACCTTGAACACTCGTTATGCGGAAGAAATCACTCATCTTCACCCAGCGCTCAAGAGATTTGAGATTTAATCCTGTTGATTCTGCAATTTTTTCACGCGCATCTCCCGATGCACATTTCTCTAGCAATAATTCAACTGTTGGAATCCCAACTTTAACCAAAGCTTCTCCATATTTGGGTCCAATACCTTCTATATCCGTAATATTTTCTTCTATTACTGCATCAGCAGAAGGTTTTGTCGCTACTTTTTTCTTAACCGTTACTTTTTGCTTGGGTTTAGCTTTTGTACCGGCTTCTTTGCCAGCTTCCTTTTCCGTGACATTACCTGACTCATCCACTTCAACAAAGTCATCCTCATTACCACTTCCTGTCATCACTCGGACACTTTCTTTGCCCTCAGAAATAGCATCTGCAATATGTGATGCGTATAATTTAATTGCACGAATTGCATCATCATTACCAGGAATAATGTAATCAACCCCATCAACTTTGCAATTGGTATCCACAACTGCAACAACTGGAATCCCTAACTTATTTGCTTCTTTAATAGCGATAGCCTCATAGCCGACATCAATAACAAACATTACATCTGGCAAAGAAGGCATATTCTTTATACCCCCTAAACTACGCTCTAATTTAATTAGTTCGCGGTTTAACAAAAGTATTTGTTTTTTATTGAGTCGTGCAACCCCATCACCACTCAACATTTGCTCTAAATCATGCAAACGTTGGATTGATTTTTTAACGGTATTGAAATTTGTTAACATGCCGCCAAGCCAGCGATGATTGACATAAGGCATACCACATCGAATCGCTTCTTCCTTAACTGCTTCGCGCGCAGAACGCTTCGTTCCCACGAATAAAATTCGTCCACGATTAGCAGCCATTTTACTTAAGAAAGTTGCAGCATCGAGAAACATTGGTAACGTTTTCTCGAGATTGATGATATGGATTTTGTTACGCTCCCCAAAAATGTACGGACTCATTTTTGGATTCCAGTAACGTGTCTGGTGACCGAAGTGCACGCCTGCTTCTAACATTTGGCGCATAGTAACGCTAGTCATTGTATGATTACTCCTATAGGGTTTTATACTTCCGTATATCCCATATGGAAACTCACAAGGAGCACCCGACCATATGTGTCGATAATACGTGTAGATTTAAAGTTATTTACGTCCAAGACATTTGCCTTAGACGCGGGCGATTTATACCATGTTTGCTTATTCAGAACAATTACTTAGACCCATACTTTTTAATACACCATAGCGTCAACCGGATTTGCCTATAATTATGAGCGTAACGATAAAAACAGCTGAAGAAATTGAAAAAATGCGAGTTGCTGGCCAACTAGCAGCAAATGTACTTGAAATGATAGGAAAGCACGTGTCAGCAGGCATTAGCACACTTGAGTTAGACCAAATTTGCCATGATTACATCGTAAATGAACAACAAGCGATACCTGCACCTCTTAACTACCGGGGATTTCCTAAATCAATTTGCACATCGGTAAATCATCAAGTTTGTCATGGTATTCCTGGAGACCGCGTTCTTAAAAACGGCGATATTTTGAATATTGATATCACCGTGATAAAAGATGAATTCCACGGTGATACCAGCAAAATGTTCATATTGGGCAAACCTCCAGTACTGGCAAAGAGATTAGTCGACTTGACATATGAAGCGCTAAAAATAGGAATCAATGAGGTTAAGCCTGGTGCCAGACTAGGTGATATTGGACATAAGATCCAAAGTTTTGCAGAGAGCAATCGATGCACTGTAGTTCGCGAATACTGCGGGCATGGTATAGGACGCACTTTTCACGAAGACCCACAAGTATTGCATTATGGTAAACCAGACACGGGCATGGAACTTGAGCCGGGAATGACCTTCACCATAGAGCCTATGATCAATGCAGGCAAAAGAAATGTTCGCCTACTGCCTGACGGATGGACTGTAGTAACGAAAGACCACAGTTTATCTGCGCAATGGGAACATACTATTTTGGTTACTGAAGAAAGTTATGAAGTATTAACTAAGCGCAATGACGAAACATTCTGATTACATATACTCTGGATCTACAACTAAATTTCAAACGCTTTTGAGTCAAAAGACTTAACGAAACGCACCAAACAATGCTTAATATCAACATCTATGAGGCGCTTGAGCCAGACTCACCTATTCTGGATTTTCTGCAAATAAACAATGCCTCGCAACTTGAAATTGAGAAATTTAAAAATTTTAGACCTGAAGTATTAAAACTACTTCAACAAAAATTTGATGCTGAGCAAAACATCTATGAACATATTTCTCTCTATACAGGCATCATGGATGCACTATTAAAAAATATTTGGAATGCGTTTGATATAGAAAATGACACTGCGTCATTAATTGCCATCGGAGGATATGGGCGACGAGAATTATTCCCTGAGTCAGACATAGACATCATGATTGTACTGAATGAAGAGAACGATGGTAATGTAAAAGCTAAAATCGAATCTTTCTTAACATTTCTTTGGGACATCAACCTGCACATTGCGCAATCAGTACGAACTATAAATGATTGTATTGAAGAATCTAAAAAAGACATCACTGTTTTAACTAGCTTAATGGAGCACCATTATCTAGCAGGCAACAAAGTGCTGCACACTAAAGTGGCCAGCATCGTTAATAACAGCAAAATTTGGCCTAGCAAAAAATATTTCAAAGAAAAAAGGCAAGAACTTGATGATAGACACAAAAAGTTTGGCGACACAGGCAACCACCTAGAGCCTAATGTAAAAGAAAACCCAGGCGGGTTAAGAGACATTCATACTTTGCGCTGGTTAACTAACCGTCATTTCAAAACAGAAAGCTTTGAACAATTAGCAAAAATTGAGTTTTTATCCAACAGTGAGTTATCACTATTGCAAGAAGCCTATATTGTTTTAGCAAAAATACGCTTTGCACTTCACTTGTTTGTTCAACGTGGAGATGACCGACTATTGTTCGATTATCAATACGAGGTTGCATCTCTGCTTGGCTATACAAATGAAAATCGCAATCAGCGCGTTGAAGAGTTCATGCAAGTCTTCTATCGCACCAGCAACCAATTATCCACGCTATCTGACATTATTGTAGAGCGCCTACACTCAACGATATTCCCTGGTTTATTTAAGCGCAGAGCAAAACCAATAAATGAAAGTTTTCAGGCTCGTGCAAACTTACTAGAAGCCATTGAAACAGATATATTTTTAAAGTCTCCAACCGCTATATTAGAATTATTTCAGTTACTACAAGTACATAAAAATTTAACCGGCTTAAGTGATCAACTACAAAAGTTAATCATAGAGCACTTAGATGTTATCGATGATGCCTTCAGACAAAACAAGTCGAACTGCAATATCTTTATTGCAATTATCAGCCGCATAGGAACCAATTATCGAGAATTAAAGCGCATGGCAGAACTTGGTGTACTAGGGAGATATTGGCCTAGCTTTGACGCAGTCACGGGTAGAATGCAATTTGATCTCTTTCACATTTACACCGTTGAAGAACACACTCTTCGTGTTTTTGAAAACGTTTGCGAGTTCAGTAAAAACACAGATAAAAAAGAACTTGCTACATACCATGACATTTTTATACAAACTCCAAAAGCACTATTACTATATTTAGCTGCATTATTTCATGATATTGCAAAAGGACGTGGTGGCGATCATTCTGAACTTGGTGAAGAAGAAGCACGCACCTTCAGCTTACAACATGGCTTATCCCCACTTGATGCGGATACTGTAGCGTGGCTAGTAAGAAACCATCTAGTAATGTCAGTCACTGCACAACAACAAGATATTGATGATCCTTATGTCATAAAAAAGTTTGCAAATAATGTAGGTAGTTTAACCAAACTTAATTATTTATATCTATTAACGATTGCTGATATGCGTGGAACAAATCCTAAATTATGGAATAGTTGGCGCAGCTCCTTACTAACAGAGTTATATCAACGTGCATCTGAACACTTACGAGATGATGTGGAGTCTGCAACCAACCGTGAGGAACTCGTAACACAAGTTAAATCATCTGCATTAGTGCTTTTAGAACAAACCAATTTAAAGCCTGACCAATGTTTGGGATTTTGGCAGGAACTTGGTGACGACTATTTTATTCGCCATTCTGATAGCGAAATTGTCCGACATACAGAAGCCATCTTGAATCATAGAGACAAAAGCAGCGTAGTGGTAAATATTCATCAATATAGCGCTAGAGGTGCTACAGAAATATTCATTTACTGCAATGATAGAAACTATTTATTTGCACATATCACTTCAACACTAACAAAATTAGGACTTTCAATTGTTCACGCGAGGGTAATAACCTCCAATATAGGTCATGCACTTGACACTTTCTTAGTCTTAGATGCCAACGAAAAGCCTTTAGAAGATGAGAAACTATTAGAGCAAGTAAAAAAAGAGCTTACACAAGCGTTAGAAGATCCTGAAAGTATTGTCTTCAATGCAAATCAAGTTTTACCAAGACAGATTCGTGAGCTGCGAATTCCTGTTGAAATTTATTTTAACATTAGCACCGTTAACAATTACACAACCATGGAAATTAAAGCGCCAGACTTCCATGGGTTTCTTGCCAGCTTGAGCAATGCATTTGTAGACTGCAATATTGTTATTCACAATGCGCGTATCTCCAGACTGGGTGAACGAGTACACAATCTATTCCATATAAGCAATTTAGACTCACAACCACTTAACGAAGCACAACAAGATAGATTGAAAAAGTCTGTGCAAGAATACATACATCAGCCTAAGCAGGTTTTGCTAGAAACGTAGCTCAACGGCATTCAAAATGAATTCAAATCTTAATAAACTGCAACCCTACCCATTTGAGAAGTTAACTAAACTAACTTCACAAATAGAAACCAATTCATCATTTAAAAATATATCACTTGCCATTGGTGAACCAAAACACCCAACACCTAAAATTATCAAAGAGGCACTGCACTCCAATCTTGATGAACTTTCAAGGTATCCCACCACTCGCGGCACAGACTCATTGCGAAATGCATGTGGAAACTGGATCAGAAATCGATTTCAACTTGCTGAAGAAAACCTGGACAGCAACTACAATGTTCTACCTGTAAATGGAACACGTGAAGCATTATTTGCATTTGCACAATGCATCACGGAGCCTGCTACTAAGCCAGTAGTATTAATACCCAACCCGTTCTATCAAATCTATGAAGGAGCAGCGTTGCTAGCTGGGGCTGAACCTATTTATTATGACTGCACAGTAACAGATGGCGACATACCCGCTCTTTGGAACATAAGCGATAAAATATGGAACCGCTGCCAACTACTTTACATATGCACACCAGGTAACCCAACAGGCGAAGTAACTCCTGGGAATACTTTGAAAAAATTAATAGACTATTCAAACAAGTATAGTTTTGTAATTGCATCAGACGAATGTTACTCAGAAATTTACTCGCCTAGCGTCACACCACCAAATGGATTGTTACACCATGCCCAAGAAATGGGAAACGACGCATTTCAGAATTGCATGGCATTTTATAGTTTATCAAAGCGATCCAATGCACCAGGGCTGCGTTCGGGATTTGTAGCGGGATCCAAAGCACTAATAGAACAATTCTTTAGCTATCGCACATACCACGGCTGCGCCATGCCACTACCCACACAGGCAGCGAGCGTTGCAGCCTGGTCTGATGAATCACATGTTGACGTAAATCGACAAAAATATGCAGATAAATTTAATGCAGTGCTGGATATTCTTCAACCTGTACTACCATCCAAAAGACCAGATGCAGGATTTTATCTCTGGCCCAAGTTGCCTGAAGCATTTCCATTAAACGAAATTGAATTTTGCAAGACACTTTATAGTAAAAAAAGTGTGCTCACTCTTCCCGGAAGCTTCCTTGCCAGACCGGTTAACGGTTATAACCCAGGCGAAAACCGTGTACGCTTAGCACTGGTTGCCGAACTTGCAGAATGCAAAGAAGCGGCCCAAAGAATCAGAGACTTACTCAAAGAATTATAAACTCATAGCATTGCAGGAGCCCACATGTCAGACCAATTTAAAGGTGTTATAGAAGCAGCATTTGAAAAACGTGCCGACATCACACCGACTAACACCGACCCAGATGTTCGCGAAGCAGTACAGGAAACCTTGAATCAAGTAGATTCTGGAAAACTTCGGGTTGCAGAAAAAAAAGGTAATGATTGGGTTACTAATGAGTGGATTAAAAAAGCTGTACTACTTTCATTTCGCATGAATGAAAATGAAATTATAGATACTGGAGTCACAAAATATTACGATAAAGTTCCAACCAAGTTTTCACAAATGAGTGATGAGCAGATTAAAAAACAAGGTGCCAGAATTGTGCCTGGCGCCATGGTGCGGCATGGTGCATATATTGCATCCGATGCAATCTTAATGCCCAGCTATGTAAACATCGGCGCCTATGTGGACACCGGCACTATGGTTGACACATGGGTTACCGTAGGCTCATGCGCACAAATTGGTAAAAATGTTCACCTTTCCGGTGGCGTAGGTATCGGTGGCGTACTTGAACCATTGCAAGCCACACCAACGATTATTGAAGACAACTGTTTTATTGGTGCACGTTCAGAAATTGTTGAAGGAGTTATTGTTGAAGAAGGTGCAGTCATTTCAATGGGCGTATACATTGGCCAAAGCACAAAAATCTTTAATCGTGAAACGGGCGAAATAAGCTATGGTCGAATTCCTGCAGGTTCGGTTGTGGTATCCGGCAACCTGCCCTCTAAAGACGGAACTTACAGTCTTTACTGCGCAGTAATCGTGAAGCAAGTAGATGAAAAAACCCGCAGCAAGGTAGGCATTAATGAGTTATTAAGAACCATCGATTAAGCTCGATTCATTACCATGCTTAAAGTTTTTGGAATCCCTAATTGTGATCAAGTAAAAAAATCACAAAAATGGTTAAAAGGTCGTGGAATTGAATTTGAATTCCACGATTACAAAAAGCAAGGTATTACTAAAAAACAGTTAACGACATGGTGCAAAGAAGTGGAGTGGGAAACACTACTGAACAAACGTAGTAGAACCTGGAAAGAATTATCTGAAAATGATAGATCAGACCCCACCCAAGCAAAAGCAATTACCTTAATGCAACAATTCCCAACATTAATAAAACGCCCTGTTATTCAGAAAGGGAAGAAAATTACCATAGGCTTTGACGAAAAAATATTCAGCCTACATTACTCATAAACCCAAATAAGCCGTAACCAAAGAGTCTTAAATAGATAGCACTATGTCCGCCACCTTAGAATTATCCAAACAACTCATCTCTCGGGCATCTGTTACCCCTAATGATGCAGGCTGCCAAACCATACTAAGCGATTATTTAAAAGATTCAGATTTTAAAGCAGAAAGCATGCAGTTCGAAGAGGTTACCAACTTGTGGTGTCGGCGCGGAAATACATCCCCTTTAGTGGTTTTTGCAGGCCACACCGATGTAGTTCCCACTGGCCCAGAACAAGAATGGGATTCACTTCCCTTCACACCCACGATTCGCGATGGAAAACTATTTGGTCGCGGTGCAGCAGATATGAAATCCAGTATTGCGGCGATGGCGGTGGCATGCGAACGTTTTGTTAGAACCCACCCTAATCACAAAGGCTCTATTGCCTTTCTGATTACCAGCGACGAGGAAGGACCTTCCATCAATGGCACAGTAAAAGTCATAGAAGCTTTGCAAGCACGCAATGAAGACATAGACATGTGCATTGTCGGCGAACCCAGTAGCAGTAAAACTTTAGGTGATACACTCAAAATCGGTCGACGCGGCTCGCTTTCAGCGAGTTTGATTATCAAAGGCGTTCAAGGACATGTGGCCTATCCGCATTTAGCTAAAAATCCTGTGCATTCATTTGCGCCTGCTTTAGCAGAACTTACTTCTCTAGAGTGGGATGCGGGCAATGATTATTTCCCTGCCACCACAT
>CAZFEP010000007.1:0-32804 GCA_964517365.1 uncultured Thiotrichales bacterium
TGTCTGCTTACGACTCAAAGTGTAAGCACAGGAAGTGCGAATACGAGACGTATCATGGATAATGCGAACAAATTAAATCTTTAGATATGGCCGCTAACGACCCAAAGCGGACATCTAAATAATTCTAAATTAAATGAACATTATTGAGTCCACAGAAATTAGCCTTATTGGAAATTGGATTTCTGATGGCAATAAAATGGAAGCCGATAAAACGTGTGAGCGAATTGAATGGCTTATAGAAAATGTTTTAAAGCAAGTAACCACAGAAGATTGGGAAGCATTATTTATTGACCCAAATGATGGAAGATACTGGGAGCGCACTTATCCTCAAAGTGAAATGCCTGGTGGAGGACCACCCTCATTAGTTCACATTACTGTCGATGAAGCTCGTGAAAAATATAAAATACAATGACCGCTATTGGCCGGTAGCGGACATAATTAAAAACAAATAAGGGGAATCTTGATTGGAATCTCAAATTTACACACTTAAAATGACTGCTTACGACCCAAAGCGGACATACGTATATTATCTTAATAGCTGCAATATCTATGCAAAACGACCGTGAATTAAGGTCTTTTAAGAAGACTGTGAAAAGGGTACTTAAATTCATTTTTATAGCTGTCCCTTTTGTTGTTATATATTTATTAGCTATTATATTTTTTATTGTCTCAATTATTACACCTGAAGTAGGTTCACTATTTGAAAAAGTAATAGCTGGAACTGTATCAATCTTATCAGTGTTAATTGTTACCTGGGGTGCAGGTTTTTGGGGCAGATGGAAATTTCCAATATTATTTGCTCTTCTTCCAGTTATTATTTTTATAGATATGATTGTATCGCAAGTAATTGGAATTAAACCGATGCTGTTAACGGTGTTGCTCGTGATTATTGGCTCTGTAATTATTACTATAAAAGAAACAACACATAACAATTCACGCCAGCCAACTGAAAAAGACGCGGTTGACTGAGACAATTCGTTAATGTCCGCTTATGGCCGTAAGCAGACATATGCAAAAAAGATTTAAGTAGACTTTTTAATTAAGGAATAATTTCAATCGGAGTGCCGTCTTCTACGGATTCCCAAATTTCATCCATTTCATGATCTTGCACTGCAATGCAACCTTCAGTCCAATCATCTTGATTAAACAAAAGTTTAGTTTTATCCACCCAGTTACTAGGTTGGCCATGAATCATAATGGCACCACCCGGTGAGTCGCCACGTTCGCGTGCATTACGGTTATCAGACTTACTGGGGTATGAAACATGAATAGAACGGTAGAACTTACTATTTGGATTGCGCCAGTCCAGCGTATAAACACCTTCTGGAGTTCGTGAATCTCCTTCACGTGTTTTATGCCCGTCGGGTTGTTTGCCCAATGCTATTCTATAGGTTTTTAAAATTTCACTACCGCGATAAAGATATAGTTTTCTTTCTGACTTCTTTACCACCACATAATCAGCCTTATCAATAATCGTTGCATCGGTGGAAGCTGATATGCTATTCATGTTGCTGAATATCAATAACATGCAGAAAATAAAGCCGGTGCTTTTTTGAAATATATTATTTAATTTAAACTTGTTTGCCACGGTTGCGCTCTGTAAAAATTTGGGTACAGAAAGTGTGGCAACTCTATATTGCCAGCGCGTTACATTCTACGGCTGACTGCGTTTACTTTTAACCCACTTAATGATGGGCTCCCACATTTCACGGTCAAGCTCCGTCGCTCCCGGCGCCATTTCAAAAATGCCTAAACCTTTTTCAGCGGCTTTTATGTAATTCTGGCTATCTCGCAACATAGTTAAAAAGGGAATTTTTTGTTTACTTAATAGTTCATCCAGTTCCCAATAGATATTGGTGTAGTCGCGTGATCGATTCGCAATCAAAGCGAGCTTGGCTTTTTTATTTTGCACTGGTGCTGACTTCTTTATTTCTACAATAAAATCTGTCACGGCGCGCATATCAATCGGTGAAGGTAATACCGGAATCAATACAGTCTGGGCTTTTTTCAGCATTTTACTTAGTTCACCACCATGCATACCCGCTGGGGCATCATGAATCACAACATCCGTATTTCTACTTGGGCGTTTAGCACTTTTTTTATGGGCGGCAATGCCTTCTATTGGCGTGCGTGCAGAAGAACGTGCAGCTAACCAGGCCAGGCTGCTACCTTGTGGGTCATAATCCATTATCACCACTTTCTTATTTTGCGAAGCAAAGTAAGAGGCTAAATTAGTCGCCACGGTAGACTTCCCTGATCCGCCTTTTGAATTAATCACCATAATGTTGCGCATATTCTTAACACCTCAAGTATGTAGATGGATAGATGAAGTTTGTCTTAACTGTGACTACATGCCAAGTGCAATTATTGTTCTATAGCGTAATTCCGCAAAAATCGGTAACGATGCTGTTAATGAAAAGCTCGTTTCATTACTCATTATTCTTTCAAATAACCCCTACATACCTGAATTGGCAAAGGATGAAATCTAATGAGTAGAATTTTTTGCTATTAGAACATCAGGCTAGCAGTAAACCGTAAATTGTATTATTTAAGGAGTTAGCGACAATTAGGCTCTATATGTAGCATGATCATGAATGTTGCTTATATAAACTCTGCTATAACAGGCGCGTGGTCAGAAGGCCTTTCATTGCTCCTTGGGGCTTTATCTACTGCACTGAAGGTGCAGCCCGCTTCCATGGGTGTACTTGCCAAGATGAGGTCTATTCTTAAACCAAGGTTTCTTGGAAATCCACCGGCACGATAATCCCACCAGCTAAAGCTATTATCTTCCTGATCAAACAACCTAAAGGTATCGACAAACCCTAAATCTGTTATCGCTTTGAGTGCAGCCCGCTCTTGATGACTGCATAGAATTTTATCTTTCCAGGCCACGGGGTCATGCACATCCACATCTTCAGGTGCGATATTAAAATCTCCCAATACGACATAGTTTGGATATTTTTTAAGATCGTTTTCTATAAAAGCCGTTACTTTTTGCAACCAGTCAAGTTTGTAATCAAATTTATCAGAGCCCACTTCTTTACCGTTTACAACATACAGATTTAATATCCGCACATCATCCACGGTAACCGCGAGGATTCTACGCTGTGGGTCATCAAGCCCCTTGATATCTTTAACGACATCACATGCTTCTATTTTTGAAAGTACGGCCACCCCGTTGTAAGTTTTTTGACCAGAAAATTGAACTTGGTAGCCGGCTTGCAGAATCTCTTGTTCTGGAAATTCTTCATCTACCATTTTAGTTTCTTGTAACGCTAAAACATCCACTTCATTATCATTCAACCACTCCAATACCTGAGGTAGTCGTACTCTAAGTGAATTAACATTCCAGGAAGCTATTTTCATGATGGATAGTATTTATTTTTTATTAAACTAGAAATTAAACCCATGTAATCTTTTTTTCATTCGCCAAGTAGAAAACTTAATTCCTAACAAAAACCCGGCAAATAGCAACAACGCTACTATGCCAACCCACCATTTTTTAAGAATTTGAAAAAATCCTGGTGGGTTATTACTGTTAGTTGAGTATGCAGACTGTGTATTTGATTGTGAAACATCTATATTTGCAAGTTGTTGCTTAAGTTTTTGGTTACTTTCTTGTAAGGAAGAAAGTTTAGTTTTTAGATTTTCGACATCTGCACTTTGGGGTTGATCTTGTGATGCACTAGTGTTCGACGGTAATTCGTTTTTTAATTGTTCAAGCTCTGCTTCAAGTTCTTTATTCTTTTCGCTCACCGAGAAATAAAGTAATTTTTCAGGCGGATCTTCAACTAAAAATGCTGATTTAACCCAACCCACTGTGCCATCATAAGTAGTTACTTGGGTAAAACCACCTTCTGAAGCAAACGTTTCGACGGATTCACCACTTTCAATAGTCTGTAGTAATTCACTGTCTGCACTTGCGCTAGAATACACTCGCAGCTGCAAGGAGTCGGTTACGTACGCAAATTCTTGTGCATGAATAGTCAAACTAACCGTTGTACCAAGCATTATAAAAAATAACGATATATAAAAATTCTTTATCTTTTTTGAGTATATGTTTGAGTACATCTTAGAAGTCATGATTGAGTTTATGGGTTAAGTATTATGATTCAGCTGTTTTTTATAAAACAATTAAATTTTTGCAATTAATTTTAAAAAAATAGTCACTGTTAACACAACAAATAAAATAATTAGTCCGGCAGAAATGATGCGGTTTTTTCGTGTCATGTGAGCTTCTGATTTTGATGAGAGCAAAAAAGGTTGATACTTTTTTGTATCAGGTTTTTTTAAAACATGCATACGTTCAGGCAAAGGGTTGGATAACCGTTGCTCTATCACCATTTTTTTAGCATCAGCTCGTGCTTTTTCCCATTCCTCTAAATCAATTTGACCATCTTTATTTACATCATAAACTGCAAGCTTGTCTTTATCTTTTTTTAGTTCTCGCAAATAAGCGGTGGCTGCATCTTTAAGATTCTCTTCGTGCCCAGTGCCTAAGGAATTATATTCACCAATGGCATATAAAGATTCTAGCTGATCTATTCGTTGTTCGGTATAACGGTATTTTTTACCTGCTCCAAAAATTGATCCGCCTAACATGTTATGTATGTCTAAAGGCGAAGTATGTGTTGCTGGTGTTAAGCGTTTTGAACTTTGCCAAGTATTTGAAGAACTGGGTGTAACATTAGCTCCATCAGGATCAATTAAACATGAACCGGTATCGTCTTCTAATAAAAACAAATTATCACTGACACCGCTATCAATACTTCGCCATTTTTGCTTTGAGTGACCAACATATTGTTCTACAACAAACGCATACCAAACACATGGCTGACCGCTTAATGGCGCGTGAATTTCCGGGCCTTCCATCCACTTGGCAGTTCCATGCAGCTCAACATATCCCTGTGGGCAGGAGCGGATTTTTGAGGTCGGCATGTCTTCAATCAAACGTGCCCGATGAAACATTCGTAATGCTGCCAGCAGACAAATCACTGCACCAATACTTAATGCGGTTAATAAAAACCAATCACCACTGCTTAGGCCACTGCTAAGGTAAGTAGCATCTTGCACAAATAGATTCTAGTGATATTAATGGGGCGTCTAGTGACAAATTTTTAGCGTTAATTAAATAACGCTTTTACATCTACATCTTGGGTTTCGGCTTCTGCAAATTCGAGCAACTCAAAAGGATTAAAGTTCATTGCTCTAGCTACCAAGATATCAGGGAATTGTTCGATTCGAACGTTGTTACGATTAACACTCTCGTTGTAAAACTCTCGACGGTCTGCTATCGAGTTTTCGATTCCTGAAATTCGCCCTTGTAAATGCAGAAAGGTTTCATTGGCTTTTAGCTCTGGGTAGTCTTCTGCTACGGCAAACAAGTTGCCCATACCCATTCGCAACATTCCTTCTGCTGCTCCCAATGCATTCATATCCCCAGACTGTTGGGCGTTAGATACTCTTGAGCGCGCTTCCATAACTTTAGTTAACGCTTCTTGTTCGTAACCCATATATTGCTTACAAACTTCGACAAGTTTTGGAATTTCATCATGGCGTTGTTTGAGTAACACATCGATATTTGACCATGCTTTGCTCACAGCATGTTTGAGGTTAACTAGACTGTTATAAATAACAATAAAGTAACCGGCTAAAGCAACTACGATGGCTAAAAAGATTATGCTACCGATGCCCATAAAACTCTCCAATTGTTGCGGCTACCTATAAGCCTTTATGAATAAACTGTTTAAAGCAATAAACACTTAGGTTCGATTTAATATAGGCTGTTTCACCAGTTCAACCTAGTTCTACATGGACTGACGCATTATATATTCAGACAGATACTCAGGTTACCTTACCCAGCAATCAGGCAGCTTAAGCGCTGACTTTACGTGCACTGTTATGCACTAACACTATATTATTAAATATCGATATTGGTAGCTGACAATGCGTTCTTTTCGATAAAGTCTCTACGTGGTTCAACCTGATCTCCCATGAGCGTTGTAAAAACTTCATCTGCTGATATGGCATCTTCTATTTTTACTTGCATCATGCGTCGCACTTCAGGATCCATGGTAGTTTCCCACAACTGATCAGGATTCATTTCACCTAACCCTTTGTAACGTTGAATGGTTTGTCCGCGCTTGGCTTCTTCCATTAACCAAGCCATCATTTCAATAAAGTCATTACTTGCAAGCTTGCGTTCACCACGCTGTATAAACGCACCCTCCTCTAAGAGCCCGTCCAGCTGCATAGCAAAACTGCGTAATAATTTGTAATCTGCTGAAGTAAAGTAATCTTCGTTATACACATCATCTTTGGCTTGGCCGTGGACCCATTTCACCATCGTAAGTAGCCCAGGAGAATGATCCCAGTCTTCCGTTACGGTGTACTTTGTTCCTGATATTTGTGCCTGGTTAAGTTGTTCTGCCAGTTTATTGAACCATTGAACAAGTTCTGTTTGAGAGTCTTTATTCTCGGTTGATTCTACCTCTGGCGCTACATTATGCAGCATAGCTAATAGCACTTCATTTTCATGTAAACGACTCAATCTTTGTATCGCGGACATGACAACAACATGATTTTTACTTAGCTCTTCTAAAGCTGTTCCAGATACTGGAGGTGCTTTAGCATTTACATGCAAGCTTGCACCCTCTAACGCTTGCTGTAATAAATTTGCATTTAGTTCTGCATCATCTTTGATATACGTTTCTTGTTTGCCTTTTTTAACTTTATATAAAGGTGGTTGTCCGATGTATACATAACCTCGCTCGATTAACTCGGGCATTTGTCGATAAAAGAAAGTTAATAACAACGTTCGAATATGCGAACCGTCAACATCCGCATCCGTCATAATAATAATTCTGTGATATCGAAGTTTGTCGGGGTCGAACTCTTCTTTTCCTATTCCGCATCCCAATGCAGTGATCAATGTACCCACTTCAACTGAAGACAACATCTTGTCAAAGCGTGCCTTCTCAACATTAAGAATTTTTCCTTTAAGCGGCAAGATCGCTTGGGTATGACGGTCACGTGCTTGCTTGGCCGAACCCCCCGCAGAATCACCCTCCACCAAGAACAGTTCGGAAAGTGCTGGATCTTTTTCCTGACAATCCGCAAGTTTTCCAGGTAAACCTGCAACATCCAGCGCACCCTTTCGACGCGTCATTTCACGTGCTTTACGCGCCGCTTCACGTGCGCGGGCCGCATCAACAATTTTGTTAACAATCGCTTTAGCTTCAGCAGGGCTTTCCATTAAGAAATCTTGAAGCGCTTCAGACACAGCAGAATCGACCACACCCTTAACTTCTGATGAAACGAGTTTGTCTTTGGTTTGCGAAGAGAACTTTGGATCAGGAACCTTAACCGACAATACTGCGGTAAGGCCTTCCCGCGCATCATCACCTGTCATGGTAATTTTAAATTTCTTGGCGATGCCTTGTTTTTCTAAATACTGATTTAATGAACGTGTAAGTGCACCTCTTAAGCCGGCTAAGTGTGTACCTCCATCACGCTGTGGAATATTGTTGGTAAAACAAAAAATATTTTCTTGATAAGAATCATTCCACTGCAAAGCGACTTCGATACCCATGTCTTGTCGCTGAGTATCAACATATATCACCGTATCGTGTAGGGGTGTTTTTTTCTTATTAAGGTGCTCTACGAACGCTCGGATTCCTCCATCATATTGAAATATATCACTTTTTTCTGATCTTTCATCTTTTAACTTGATGCATACGCCCGAGTTAAGAAAGGATAATTCACGTAATCGTTTGGCTAAAATATCGTAATGAAATTCTGTGTCACCAAAGATATCCGGGCTTGGTGTAAAGCGAATCATGGTGCCTGTCTTTTCGGTTTTATCGCCCTGTTCTAATGGATGTTGAGGCTCACCCATTTGATATTCTTGTTTGTAGCTATAGCCATTGCGGTTAATACTTAATATCAATTTAGATGACAAAGCATTAACAACAGAGACGCCTACACCGTGTAAACCACCCGATACTTTGTAAGAATTATCATCAAATTTTCCGCCGGCATGCAGAACCGTCATGATTACTTCTGCGGCAGAACGATTTTCCTCTTCATGCATATCCACTGGGATGCCTCGTCCATCATCAGAAACGGAAACCGAGCCATCAGTATGGATGATCACTTGAACGTCGTTACAGTGGCCTGCTAGCGCCTCGTCTATGGAATTATCCACCACCTCAAAGACCATATGATGTAAGCCGGTACCATCATCGGTATCACCGATGTACATACCCGGGCGCTTACGTACTGCTTCTAGGCCTTTTAAAACCTTAATACTTGTGGAATCGTATGACATGCATGCTCGCAATGATTAATTTGTCTTAATTATAACAATAGTTTATGCCGGCTGCCTGAAGAATTAAGGGAAATTTAACGTTATCGCGTAAATGTAAGATAGCAATAGTTACTTTAGATGCTGTTTTTTCGATTGAGGTAAAACAGACAAACAGCTATGCGCTTTCTAACGGTGCGCATACTCCTTGTTTCACGTGAAACACTTTGGTGTCTTGCCATCCTTCTAGGCTTATTTGATCCCTTTCAATAGCCGTTATGAATACCTGACAACCCAAGTTTTGTAAGGTAGTAATAAACGCTTGTGCATGCTGTTGATCTAGCTCTGCACGAATATCATCTAGCAGGACCACGCTTTTACGATTTTTAGATTGTTGAATATGATCTATTTGTGCAAGTAATAATGATGCCGCTAATAATTTTTGTTGGCCTCGAGAAGCGGTTGCAGATGCTTTTTGCTCATTTAAGATTATATTTATATCTGCTCGGTGTGGCCCACAGCGCGTCGTTTTACTAATATTTTCCTGTTCTCTTGTGCTTATCAAAGCTTCTTCTAATGTTTTATCGGCTTCCCAACCAGCGTTGAAGGTGATCTCTACACTACATTCTGGAAGCAAAATGTCTATATATTTGTCGAAAAGTATGCTAATTTCGTTAAAAATCTCTGATCTTGCAATATTTAGCTTCTCTCCAAGTTCACATAATGGGGTCGTCCATACTTTCAGCTCTTCCACACTACACCGGTTACGTAGTGCAGCATTTCGTTGTCGCAAGCATTTATTATATTGACGCCAAATGGCAAGAAAATCATGTTTCACGTGAAACGCAGACCAATCCATATAATTGCGTCTGTTCTTGCCCCCACCTTGAATTAATTGGTGTGAATCTGGATGCATCGTTAATACGGGTAAATACCCAGCGTGAGTAGAAATCGAAGCGACTTTTTCTTGATTGCAGTGCAACAAGGTCTGCTTTGAAGATTTTTGAATTCCTAAATGAGTCGTTTCTTCTTTATCAACGACCTTACCACTGACTGTAAGGAGGTCAGCCTGTTGTTGAATTAAAGGAGAGCTTCGTCGTTCACGAAAGGACCGCCCCCGACTTAATACATCAATTGCTTCAAGAATACTGGTCTTGCCCGCACCATTTTCACCAATAAACAAATTGGCATCTTGTGCAAAAGAGATGTCTAGTTGCTCAATTATTCTTAGATTTTGAACAAGGAGGGTTTGCAGTACCAAGGGTTTGCAGTAACGCTTTATAGACGCATTGGCATTACAACATAGCGACTTGCTTGGCTTCCAGGTGAAACAATTAAGGCACTGCTACTTGCGTCTTGAATGATAACTTCTACTTGATCGGTTTCTAAAGCATTTAAGACATCTAACAGGTACACCACATTGAAACCAACCTCTAATCGATCACCAGAATATTCGATTTCAATTTCATCTTCGGCTTCTTCGTGCTCAGGATTATGTGCCTGGATAACCATGATATTGTTATCTAGGATTAAACGGATACCTTTATATTTTTCATTTGATAAAATAGAGGCTCTGCTAAGTGCTTGTTTGAGAAGATTTTTATCGATTGTTGCACGGTTATCACATTCGTCAGGAAGCACTCGCTGATACTCAGGAAAACGCCCATCAATTAGCTTGGAAGTGAATTGAAGATTGGTTAAGTTGACTCGTAAATGATTTTTACCAATCGAAATAGTAATTTCATTTTCATTAGAGCTTAATAATCGTAATAACTCCTGCACGCCCTTACGTGGCAGTATTATTTGTCTGGAGCCATCAATATCCGATTTATGATCAAGTTGTGAGAGAGCTAAACGATGCCCATCGGTTGCTACTGTTCGAAATTGATTTGAATCTAGCTCTAGCAATAAACCATTCAAGTAATATCGTACATCTTGCTGAGCCATTGCGAATGCAGACTTTTCAATTAAAGCCTTAAATTCACCTTCTTTGATTACGATATTTTGATCTAATTCTAAATCATCAATCGTAGGAAAATCCTCAGCTGGCAGTGTTGCCAATGAGAAACGGCTGCGGCCTGAATTTACTTTTATTTTTTCATTTGAAGAGTTGATCGCGATTTTCGCTTGATCTGGGAGTGAGCGACAAATATCCAGTAATTTTCTAGCAGGAATAGTAGTCGCACCATGGTCTTCAATTTCCATGTCCAATGTCGCTACTAACTCAACCTCTAAATCAGTTGCAGTAATTGAAAGTTGTTGATTACTACCTTTAAGCAAAAGATTACTTAAGGCTGGCATTGTTTGTCTTCTTTCAACCGCACCAATGATTTGTTGAAGAGGTTTTAGAAGGTCTTCACGTATTATAGATAACTGCATATTATATATATTTAGTTATAGTTATAGAGTAGCCACTTTTCTGTGGATAATGTAAATTAATTTATTATATTCAGTGTCTTACATGAATACTGCTTGGGTAAAAACAGTTCGGTTTAGGCGCTTTAACTCTGAATGTAACAGGCATAAGTCTTAGATAAGAATACTGTGCAAACTATATCACCATTTACGCACAGCTAATCAACATATCAGGTTACTAAATTTAAGTTTACGGATTAATTTCTAGCTACTGAGACTGCGAAGTAGATTGATATAATCATCATTAATGCGCGTGTCGCCTTCTCGCAAACTAACAACTTTCCGGCAAGCATGTAAAACAGTGGTATGGTCACGACCGCCAAAGGCATCGCCAATCTCAGGCAAACTGTGGTTAGTTAATTCTTTTGCCAGAGACATTGCCATTTGTCGTGGTCGCGTAATAGATCGACTACGTCTTGCAGATAGTAAGTCAGAAACACGAATCTTAAAATATTCTGCTACGGTTTTTTGAATGTTATCAATCGTAACCAGTTTATCTTGTAGTGCTAACAGATCATGCAATGCTTCTTTTGCAAAATCGAGGGTAATGGCAGAACCTGTAAATTGAGCGTTGGCGATTACTCTGCGTAACGCGCCTTCAAGTTCACGAATGTTAGAACGAATTCGTTTGCCAATAAAAAAAGCCACTTCGCTAGGTAAGTCTATCTGTAGTTGCTCGGCCTTGCTTTGCATAATGGCCACACGTGTTTCCAGTTCCGGTGGCTCAATTGCCTGCGTTAAGCCCCATCCGAAACGTGATTTTAATCGTTCTTCTAGACCTTCAACTTCTTTAGGGTAGCGGTCGCAGGTTAAAATTACCTGACTTTGAATTTCAAGCAATGAATTAAAGGTATGAAAAAACTCTTCCTGTGAGCGCTCCTTACCTGCAAAAAACTGGATATCATCAATCAGTAATGCGTCAACGGTTCGATAAAAGCGTTTAAATTCGCTGATGGCATTATGCTGTAAGGCTTTTACCATATCCGCTACAAAACGCTCGGAATGTAAATATAATATTTTTGCAGCAGGGTTCTGAACCAACATTTGGTTACCGATGGCGTGTAACAAATGGGTTTTGCCTAGACCCACACCACCGTAAATTAATAATGGGTTATAAGCACTGCCTGGATGACCCGCAACCTGTAAAGCAGCGGCTTTGGGCAACTGATTTGATTTACCCTCAACGAAGGTATCGAAGGTGAAGTTTGGATTTAGATTATGGTTAAATTTCTGTAACTTCGCAGAAGTTGCACTGACCACTTTTGCGGCCTGATTAAGGTCGGTTAATTCCTCTGAAGCGGTGTCCGTTTGTGACACACGATCACTGCTGCCAATTTCTAACGTCACGGGTCGGGTAGCCTCACTGCTATTAGTGCCCGCTAATTCATCAATGCGTGATAAAAAATGATCATTTACCCAATCGAGTACAAATCGATTCGGTGCGAGCAGGGTGAGCCCACCATTTTCTTCAATCGCATGAAGTGGGCGGATCCAGGTATTAAGTTGTTGTTCTGTCAGTTCGGATTCAAGTTTGTGAATACATGATTTCCAGAGAATACTAGTCACGCATCTAACTCCAATAGGCTTATAATGGTTATATTTTGTTATGGGGGTAGATCAGTCTATCCAGTAATAGGATTGTTATCCACTGTTTAATGTCAGACAATAATTGTTGACAAACTTAAGTAGCGCGACTATTTTTGCGCACCTTATTAGATAATTCTTCTAAGTCCATAGAAGTTAAACTATAAAACCAGAATGACCAGAATAATTCTAATAACACTTAAACATTAAGTTAAGAAATTTTAAAGTTGAAAAATTATGAAACGTACTTATCAACCTAGCAACTTAAAACGTGCACGTACACACGGATTCAGAGCCAGAATGAAAACCAAGGGTGGCCGCGCAGTAATTAATGCACGCCGTGCTCGAGGCCGTGCTCGCTTGTCTGTTGCACACACATAATTGCCCGTAGAAAATTATTCGTTTTCACCTCAAGACCGATTACTAAACGCTTATCAATTTACAAGAGTTTTCGACCAAGCTACTAAATCGAGCAGCGAATTTTTTACTATTCTGTCTAGAGAAAATACCGAAGACCAACCGCGTTTAGGTATAGTAGTTGCTAAACGTAGGGCCAAACGCTCAGTTGATCGAAATATTATAAAAAGAATTATTCGTGAGAGCTTTCGTTTAAACAAAGCGTCATTACCTGCAAGCGACTTCATAGTAATTTTAAAGCGACCGATAAAAACAATTAAGCGTCCAAGACTTAGAATGCAGATGGATACGCTCTGGAAGCAATATTAAATAATCATGCGAGCAGTAATCAGTAAATTCCTAATCTTTTTGATTAAATCGTACCGTCTAGTGCTTAGTCCCTGGCTAGGCCAACAATGTAGATTTCATCCAACTTGTTCACAATTTGCTTTGCAAGCTATAAACATTCATGGCCCGTACCGCGGTAGCTGGTTGACCATAAAGCGTTTAGCATCATGCCACCCCTGGCATTCTGGTGGAGAAGACCCCGTGCCAGAACACCACACAAATAAATAAATTATGGAAAATCAAAGATTCTTTTTATACCTAGGCCTGGCTTTTTTGATGTACATGATATGGCTTACTTGGCAACAGGAAAATGCACCGGCACCCACACCACAACAAGGCAGCACACAACAACAGAACAATGATTCACAAAATATAAATGATTATGAGAATTCAGATGATTTGCCTGATGTATTGGATGCACAATCAGCGCCTAATGATGTAGCCAATGTAAGCGAGACCAATACAACGCAAAACAAAAGCCAAAAAGTACACGTACGCACAGATGTACTAGATGTAATTATTGATACGCGTGGTGGTGATATAAAACAAGTTGATTTACCGACATATCCAGTCTCATTAGAAAAGCAAGATGAAGCTTTTCGTTTAATGTTTAATGAGCATCAAACGTATATTGCTCAATCTGGTTTACGTCATGACAAAATTAATGGGAAAGCACTAACAGGCGCTGCACCTACGCATCACGAAATTTATCAAACTGAGCAAACTGAATACTTGCTTGATGATGGTAGTGATGAGCTAGAGGTGAAGCTAGTATGGCAAAATAAAAATGGCATTACGGTTGAAAAAATATTTACGTTTTACCGTGACTCATTCGTGTTTGACGTAAAGCACCGCATTGTAAATAACAGCAGTTCAAACTGGGTGGGCCGCCAATATCAACAACTCCGTCATAGTCCTATTTCTGAAAACCGCAGCTTGTTGAGGTTACCAACCTATACCGGCACGGCGTATTTTGATGGTGCGTACCACAAACATGCGTTCGACGACATTGAAGATGAGCCCATCAACATGCAGGTAGATGGTGGTTGGGTTGCTGTACTGCAGCACTACTTTGTGTCCGCATGGATTCCGGATGCTGAGGAACAAAATCGATTTTATAGTAAAACCGTAAATGCTGCAGGTAGTCAACAGATGTTAATTGGTATGTTGTCGAATGCTAAAACAGTTGCTCCAAATACAACTGCTGAATTCAACCGCCGTTTATATACGGGCCCTAAAACACAGGCAAAAATGAAAGAAATTGCCAACGGTCTAGACTTAAGTGTTGATTATGGAATGTTTTCAATTCTTTCCAAGCCGTTATTCTGGTTACTACAATGGTTTCATAATCTCGTTGGCAACTGGGGCTTGGCTATTATTTTAGTAACGCTGGTTATAAAAATAATTTTTTATAAATTATCCGAGACCAGTTATAAATCTATGGCGCGTATGCGCAAATTACAGCCCCGAGTAAAAGCGTTACAAGAGCGTTATGCCGACGATAAACAAAAGCTGGGCCAAGCCACCTGGGAGTTATACCGTAAAGAAAAAGTTAATCCGGCTAAGGGCTGCTTACCGATTCTTATTCAAATGCCTGTGTTTTTAGCGTTATATTGGGTATTAATTGAAAGTGTTGAACTTCGGCAAGCACCGTTTATGCTCTGGATACACGATCTATCATTGCGTGACCCAATATTTGTATTACCATTTTTAATGGGTATCAGCATGTACGTGCAATTCAAATTAAATCCGGCACCACCCGACCCCATGCAAGCAAAAATATTTGCATTGATGCCGATTATGATGACGATCTTTATGGCATTTTTCCCTGCGGGTTTAGTGTTGTATTGGTTAGTGAATAATATTCTTTCTATTATTCAACAATATGTAATTACTAAACGCATTGAAAAAGAAGCGTTTTAAATACATTGTTACTACTGTAAACCTTTAACTACTAATAGGGCGAGCTTTGCCCAAATCTGCAACACCCAAAACGGTTACAGAAAGGGTTAACCAACAAGAACCTATCTGTGCGTTAGCCAGCCCGCCCGGAAAAGGTGCTTTGGCAGTCGTGCGTCTGTCTGGTAGAGATGCGCATACGATAGCTCAAACAATCACGCATAAAGTGTTGTCGCCACGGTTAGCCCACTACGCGACTTTTTATGATGCTAGTGATGAGGCGATAGACCAAGGACTTGCCATCTATTTTCAAAATCCGGCTTCATTTACCGGCGAAGATGTCGTTGAGTTTCATTGTCATGGTAATCCATTAGTAGCAGAGCAATTATTAAAAGCACTTTGCAGTTTGGGTGCTCGTCTAGCAACTCCTGGCGAATTTAGTTTGCGGGCATTTTTAAATAATAAAATTGATTTAACTCAAGCTGAAGCGATAGCGGATTTAATTAATAGCACGACTGAACAAGCAGCACGGACGGCTACACGCTCTTTACAAGGCGCGTTTTCTGAACGCATTCAAAATGTACTTACACAATTAATTAAGATGCGCATGCATATTGAAGCGCACTTGGATTTTCCTGACGAAGAAATTGATCGACAACAAACAACGAAGCTTAATGAGCAGTTAACATGGTTAGGGGATTACTTGAGTGAGCTGTTGCAGCAAGCAAAGCAAGGCGAGCGTTTACAGACCGGCGCAACGATTGCAATAGCAGGCAAACCTAACGCGGGTAAATCAAGCCTGCTTAATGTGCTAGCACAAAGTGAAGTTGCCATTGTTACTGAAATCCCCGGCACAACACGTGACCCACTCAGTGTAGACATAGAGATTCAGGGCATCGCAGTTCGTTTAATTGATACTGCTGGTTTGCGCGACACTAAAGATATTGTCGAGGCAAAAGGCATTGAGCGTGCACAACAAGCATTGGCGCAAGCGGATTTGATTATATGGCTCACAGATGTGAGTGACAAAGAAGCTCAACACGCACCAACAGAAATAGATGCTAATAAAATTATTTACGTACATAACAAAATAGATTTACAAAATGATAACTTTCATAATGAAAGCCATAACATTTATATCTCCGCAAAAAACCAAAAAGGTATCGATAACCTGATTGATCATATTGGCTTATGCTTGTCAGGAGACAAGGTTTCAAATGCGGGTGATGGCACTCCTTTTATGGCAAGAAGCAGGCATGTTATTGCATTACAAGATGCTCAAGAAAATCTGAATAATGCTCAACAACACTTAGGTGCCTCAATAGAACTTGAACTCGCCGCAGAAGATTTGCGTTTAGCCCAACATAATTTGGGGATTATTACCGGAGAATTCACACCAGATGACCTGCTTGGCAAAATTTTCAGTGAGTTCTGCATTGGTAAATAATTCTGCTAGTTGGCCCCACAAACTCCCTCGTTTATTTCTTCAAGCTTCAGTACAATAAATAATCATGACCAATACACATCAGCAATACGATGTCATCGTAATCGGTGGCGGACACGCAGGTACGGAAGCTGCTCTGGCTGCTGCGCGCATGGGTGCGCAAACCTTATTGATTACCCATAACATCGAGACGATTGGTCAAATGAGTTGCAATCCAGCGATTGGAGGCATTGGTAAAAGTCATTTAGTTAAAGAAATTGATGCGATGGGTGGTGTAATGGCATTAGCCGCTGATGTTGGCGGCATACAATTTCGTGTGCTTAATTCACGTAAAGGGCCTGCAGTACGTGCTACACGTGCACAAGCAGATCGTGTTTTATATAAAGCAGCAGTTCGTCAACAAGTTGAAAACCAAGTTAACTTACAAATATTTCAGCAAGCGGTTGATGATTTATTAATTGATCATGATGTAATTAGCGGAGTAGTGACGCAAAGTGGTCTTACCTTTTCAGCGAAATCGGTAGTACTGACTACGGGCACATTCTTGGGCGGTAAAATTCATATTGGTAATGATAATTATTCTGCGGGCCGCGCAGGTGATCCGCCTGCATTAACCTTGGCAAAGCGTCTTCGTGAACTGTCTTTACGGGTGGGAAGAT
Source organism: uncultured Thiotrichales bacterium (assembly GCA_964517365.1). Classification (GTDB taxonomy): domain Bacteria; phylum Pseudomonadota; class Gammaproteobacteria; order UBA4575; family UBA4575; genus JABDMD01. Next base: position 17,051 of record CAZFEP010000007.1, read on the forward strand.
TAAAAACCGGTACACCGCCTCGAATAGATGGTCGTAGCATTGACTATTCACAATTGGAAGCACAGCCGGGTGATACACCCACACCAGTGTTTTCATTTATGGGTTCGTCTGAACTGCATCCCGAGCAAGTACCTTGTTTTATTACCTATACGAATGAAACTACACACGAGATTATTAAACAAGATTTGAGTTTGTCACCCATGTACAACGGCAATATCGATAGCACTGGACCACGCTATTGCCCTTCTATAGAAGACAAGGTGATGCGTTTTGCTGAGCGTAACCAACATCAAATATTTATCGAACCAGAAGGATTACAAACACATGAGGTATATCCAAATGGTATTTCAACAAGTTTACCTTTTGAAACGCAACAAAAATTTGTTCGGTCTGTAAAAGGATTCGAAAATGCGCACATCACAAGACCGGGTTATGCCATTGAATATGATTATTTTGACCCGAGAGATTTACAACCAAGTCTAGAAACTAAAGCTATACAAGGTTTATTTTTTGCCGGGCAAATAAATGGCACTACGGGGTATGAAGAGGCCGCTGCTCAAGGTTTGGTCGCAGGTATTAATGCTGCGCGGTTAACGCAAGAACGAGAAGCTTGGGTGCCGCGACGTGATCAGGCATACATCGGTGTGATGATTGATGATCTGGTTACTAGTGGAACCATTGAGCCATACCGCATGTTTACAAGTCGTGCAGAGTTTCGTTTATTGCTTCGTCAGGACAATGCTGATTTACGTTTAAGTGAAACAGCGTATGAGATGGGATGTTTACCTACAACACAATGGCAAGCATTTAGTGAGAAACGTGAAGCTATTGAAACACAACAACAACGTTTAAAAAGTTGCTTTGTGCAGCCGGGTGAAATGGGTTCAGAAGTTGAAGAAAAAATCTTGGGTAAAAAGCTTAAACACGAATACAGCATGTATGAATTGTTGCGCAGACCCGAAGTCAATTTAGAAAAATTACAGTTGCTTAGCAAACAAGATCTCGGTGATATTCCCCCCGCAGTGAGTGAACAGTTAGAAATACAGGCTAAATATGCAGGCTACATAGAGCGTCAACATATTGAAGTTGAGAAACTGTCACTACAAGAAGAGCTAAAGCTACCACAAGATATGAACTACAATGCCATAACGGGTTTATCGAATGAAGCCAAGCAGAAGCTTATGGAGATCAAGCCACATACGCTTGGACAAGCCGCAAGAATATCAGGCATCACGCCTTCCACTATTTCGTTATTACTGGTGCATTTAAAATCTAGACCTGTTCAAAAACCGGCACGAAAAATTGCCTAGCTAAGTGACAAGTTTATTAACTAGATTAAGTGACTACGTTACTTAGCTTAATAATTGAGCATGATTATTCTTGGCATTGCCCTTGTTCTTGCCCTTGTCTTTTCCATAGCTTGACACTGCGCCAGTTGGTTAGCGGAATTTCTTAGCAGTCTTATGAACTCATCTGAACTACTCGACAATGGTGTACGTCAACTGAATATCGAGCTGGACAATGAAAAACAAGTTTTATTAATGCGCTATGTGAAGTTACTGCAAAAATGGAATAAGACCTACAACCTTACCGCGATCGAAGATACTAACGAGATTATTATTAAGCATATTCTTGATAGCTTATCCGTTGTTAATTACCTTAAAGGTAAAAATATAATTGATGTAGGTAGTGGAGCTGGGTTACCAGGCATACCCCTGGCTATTCTTTGCCAAGACAAATGTTTTTATCTTCTTGATAGTAATGTTAAAAAAACCCGCTTTATGCAACAAGCGGTGATTGATCTACAATTGAAAAACATCCACGTTATCCATTCACGAGTAGAAGATTATTTGCAAACAGACACACCCGAGAAAATTCCCAGAGCAGAAATTAACACCATAATAAGTAGGGCTTTTGCCAGTAGTGAAGTTATTTTTTCAAGCTGTGAAGGATTGCTTAGCGGTTTGTGTGAGAAAGGGCGAATAATTTTTATGTTGGGCAAACAAAACCAACTCGGATCGCTGCCAAATAGATATAATGTGGTGAATATTCACAGTATTACTATTCCTCATCTAGAGGCACAACGACATCTAGCGGTTGTTGAAAAACAGGCTTATTAGAACGCACAAGCACATGACAAAAATTATCTCAGTCACTAATCAGAAAGGTGGTGTAGGCAAAACCACGACCACGGTTAACTTGGCAGCATCCATGTCTGCAACGAATCGCCGCGTGTTACTGATAGACCTTGATCCACAAGGTAATGCCACGATGGGCTCTGGAGTGGACAAGCGCACAATTGAAAAAACTGCAGCCGATGCCATGCTGGATGAGGCCACCATAAGCGAATGTATATTGCGTGAAAGCAAGGGCGGCTATGACATATTGCCGGGTAATGAACAGCTAACGGTTGCAGAAGTTAAGTTATTAGATGCGAGAGGTCGTGAATTTAAATTACGAAAAGCGCTACAAGAAGTAGTTGATGATTATGACTATATATTCATAGACTGTCCGCCATCTTTAAATATGTTAACCGTAAATGGTCTGGTTGCCGCCAATAGCGTAATTATTCCTACACAGTGTGAGTATTATGCTTTAGAGGGTCTTTCAGCTCTCACGCAAACAATAGAAAGAATACGTATGTCTGCTAATCCGGAATTAAAAATTGAAGGCTTGTTGCGTACCATGTTTGATCCGAGAAATAATTTGGCGAACGATGTTTCCGCACAACTCACCTCACATTTTGGAGATAGTGTTTATCGGACCATCATTCCCCGAAATGTAACGCTTGCTGAAGCGCCCAGTCATGGCTTACCTGTATTGCTCTATGACAAACGTTCGCGCGGTGCGTTAGCTTATTTGGCATTAGCCGGTGAAATGTTGCGTCGTGCCGAAGGAAACATGCCTTCTGCGTTAGCAAGTTAAACTTTTATTATATAAACGATTACATAATTACTATGTTAAAGAAAAAACGCGGTTTAGGATCCTTAGGCGTTGATGTATTACTCAGTGCAGCTAAAACTGAGAATGCTATCAGTAACAGTGACGCTAATAATGCTGCAGGCAGTGAATTGGGCAAGGATAAATCCCTTCAAAGTCTGCCGATAGACTTGATTCATCAAAGCCCGTACCAGCCTAGACAAATCATGGAGCCTGAGGCGCTGGAAGCCTTAGCAAGCTCTATTCGTCAACAAGGCGTAGTACAACCGATTGTGGTTCGAAAATCTGGCGAGCAATACGAGTTGATAGCTGGCGAGCGGCGCTGGCGTGCATCCCAGCAAGCGGGATTACAAAATATCCCTGCGGTTGTAAAAGATGTAAATGATCAAGAAGCCGCTGCCATCGCAATAATTGAAAATCTTCAACGAGAAGATCTGAATCCATTAGAAGAAGCTCAGGCGTTTGCTAATTTAATCGAAAAATTTGGCCTTACCCATCAAGAGGTGGGCGAAGTCGTCAGTCGATCACGAGCAGCAGTAAGTAATAGCTTGCGGTTATTAGCTCTAGCACAGCCCGTGAAAGATTTGCTCAATCAAGGTGAAATAGAAATGGGGCATGCGCGCCCGTTATTAGCGCTTACCGAACAACAACAAATTACTTGTGCACAAAATATAATCCAACGTCAGTTATCTGTACGTGGTGCAGAGGCTTTAGTAAAACAAATTCAGGAAGGCAGAACGAAAAAGAATGTGACTGCAAAAACTTCCCAAGACCCGGATGTTTCACGCATGGAACATAAGCTCGGGGATGAGTTAGGCGCAAGAGTATCCATTCAGCATAGCCAAAATGGCAGCGGACGGCTTCAAATTAGATATACCAACCTTGATGAATTTGAGGGAATCATTAATAAATTACTTAACAAAACGTAAACACAATTTATTTTACTTTTAGGCGCGTATATTCCGTAGTTTCTATTGAGATTTTTTGGTCTAAAATTTATACTCGTCGCCTCTGTTAAAGCTGATATCAGTCTTAGCCCGTTAATTTAGAACCGACAAATAAAAAATTAATAATTGTGGTTCAAAAATTAACAATACCTTCGCAAATACATCGCATATTGGTATGGCAATGGGTGGTTACATTTTTCATAACAGCTGTTTTATTGATCGTTAAGCGTGATCTTGCCTTATCAGCATTTTTAGGTGGACTGGTTTGCGCAGTACCGAATATGTATTTTGCGCGACAATTGTATAAGCGCAGGATAGCAGTAGCGCATACCTTGTTACGGTCTGTGTTTGTAGCAGAGTTTATAAAATTGGCTTTGGCCATCGTTTTACTTGCGATCGTTTTAATAAAATATAAGGAAGTTCAGCCGGTAGCTTTATTTGCAACATACTTCATCGTACATTCGTGTATATGGGCGCTGCCGTTACTATCCCAACAAAATAAATATCAAACTGATAAAAAAGAATTTAACCAAACTCTATAATCATGGCCGGCGATACAATTTCATCCACTGAATATATTCAGCACCATTTGACCAACTGGACGTTTGGTAAGCACCCTGATGGTCACTGGGGTTTTGCACATAGCGCACAAGAAGCAACGGAAATGGGTTTTTGGGCAATTCATGTCGACAGCATGCTTTGGTCTATTCTACTCGGTGCGGTATTTATCTTCATGTTTAGCCGTGCCGCAAAAAATATGACGGCAGGCGTTCCCGGCGGATTTCAGAATTTTATCGAGTGGGTGGTTGATTTTGTTAACGACAATGTGCGTGGCTCATTTAGTGGAAAAAATGATCTGGTAGCACCGCTTGCACTTACCATTTTCTTTTGGGTGTTGCTCATGAACCTAATGGACTTGGTGCCTGTAGATCTGATTCCGCGCATTGCTCAAGAAATTGGTGCTGCTTTTGGTGCAGACCCGCACCATGTTTACTTTAAAGTGGTACCGACCACCGATCCGAATATCACTTTTGGCATGGCGTTGGGAATTTTCATCTTGATGCTTTACTACAGTATTAAAATAAAAGGCTTGGGCGGGTTTTTTGGCGAACTGGCATTCCAGCCGTTTGGGAAATGGGGCATGCCGGCAAACTTGTTGCTCGAGGGTATTTCATTAATTTCCAAACCTGTGTCTTTGGCACTGCGTTTGTTTGGTAATTTATATGCAGGCGAAATGATCTTTATATTAATCGCCTTGCTCTACAGTGGTGGAATTATATGGGGAACCTTAGGAGGTTTCTTGCAATTGGGCTGGGCCATATTCCATATTTTGATCATCTTTTTACAAGCCTTTATTTTTATGGTGTTGACCATTGTTTATCTCGACATGGCCCACCAGGAACATCATTAATCATTACATTAAGCAATTCTTAATAGGAGAATAAAATGGAAGCAACAGCTCTACTCTACATCGCCGGCGCACTTATGCTAGGTATTGGTGCCGCAGGTGCTGCGGTAGGTATCGGCGTTCTAGGTGGTCGATTCTTGGAAGGTGCTGCACGTCAGCCAGAACTTATCCCGATGCTAAGAACACAGTTCTTTATTGTTATGGGTCTTGTTGACGCACTACCTGTAATCGCGATTGCGATTGGCCTATATGTACTATTCGCAGTAGCTCCTGGCTTCGGTGGATAAAGATACTTTAAGCAACAGTATATTTTAAGGTTTTCGTATGAACATTAATCTCACTTTGTTTGCTCAACTCATCGCTTTTGTGGTGTTTGTTGTTTTTTGTATGAAATTCGTCTGGCCACCCATCATTGCGGCCCTAGATGAACGAAAAAAGAAAATCGCAGATGGCCTTGCAGAAGCAGAGCGTGGAATGCAACAACAAGAAGTTGCGGAACAAAATGCAGCAAAACAGTTGTCAGAAGCGAAACAGCAGGCATCAGAAATTATTGGCCAGGCTCAAAAGCGAGCCAATGAAATGGTTGAAGATGCAAAATCTGTTGCGGTTGATGAGGGAAACCGAATCAAAGAAGCCGCACATGCTGAAGTAGAAAAAGAAGTTAATCGTGCAAAAGAAACATTACGCACTCAGGTTTCTACTATTGCGGTAGCCGGTGCGGAAAGAATTCTAAAGAAAGAAATCAATGCCAGTTCACACCAAGACATTTTGGATGATCTTGCGGCGCAGATTTAATATCTAGCACTTACTTTAATAAATAACTTTTATCGACAAACACTAATTCTTAATGTCTGAACTCACTACAGCAGCAAGGCCCTACGCAAGAGCCGCATTTGATATCGCGAATAAACATGGCGCGCAGCAAGAGTGGACTGACATGTTGGCATTTATATCTACTGTGGCGTACGACCCCACTATGACAGCATTGTTGGATAGTCCGGGCTTATCACAAACGCAATCAGCAGAAATGTTCATATCAGTTTGTGAAGACAAGCTGGATCAGCGCGGCAAAAACTTTATCAAGTTATTGGCTGAGAATGATCGTATCAAGTTACTACCCGAAATAGCGGCACTATACGAACACTACCGTGCAGAAGCTGAAGGCAGCATTGATGCAGAAGTAATTTCTGCAAGTGAGACCAGTGATGCGCAGCTTGCAAAAATAGCTGCAGCACTTAAAACGCGACTAGGCAAAGAAGTACGTCTTACTTCCAGCATAGATCCTACACTTATTGGCGGTGCCATTATTCGTGCAGGTGATATGGTGATTGATGGTTCAGTTAGCGGGCGTTTGACGAAACTTTCTACTACATTAACAAATTAAATACTGGCACATAAACTGGGCAAATTAATACATAGGCCGAATAAGGTATATAAGAGGATTTGAAACATGCAACTTAACCCAACAGAAATAAGCGAACTCATAAAAAGCCGCATTGAAAATTTTGATGCAGTGGCTGAGGCGCGCACAGAAGGCACCGTAGTAGGTGTAACTGACGGCATTGTACGTGTTCACGGTTTGGCCGATGTAATGGCTGGTGAAATGTTGGAGTTTCCAAATAACACATTTGGAATGGCGCTTAACTTAGAGCGTGATTCAGTGGGTGCAGTAGTACTGGGTGATTACAAACATATCACTGAAGGCGACAAAGTTTCATGTACGGGCCGTATCCTAGAGGTGCCGATTGGCCCAGAATTATTAGGACGAGTAGTTAACTCTCTTGGTGAGCCAATTGATGGTAAAGGTCCAATTAAAACTTCATTGACCGCACCTATCGAAAAAATTGCGCCGGGTGTAATCGAACGTAAGTCAGTTGACCAGCCTGTACAAACAGGTTTGAAATCTATTGATGCGATGGTACCCATTGGTCGTGGTCAGCGCGAATTAATTATTGGTGATCGCCAGACAGGTAAAACAGCTGTTGCGATCGATGCCATCATTAATCAAAAAGGTACAGGTGTTAAATGCATCTATGTAGCCGTCGGCCAAAAGAATTCTTCAGTGGCTAATGTGGTTCGCAAACTAGAAGAACATGATGCGATGGGCCACACTATTATTGTTAATGCAGCTGCAGCAGAATCAGCCGCCATGCAATACATTGCGCCATACTCTGGTTGTTCAATGGGCGAATATTTCCGTGATCGTGGTGAAGATGCACTGATCATTTATGATGATTTAACTAAGCAGGCATGGGCCTATAGACAAGTATCGTTATTACTACGTCGACCACCAGGTCGTGAAGCATATCCTGGTGACGTATTTTACTTGCACTCACGTTTATTGGAGCGTGCATCACGTGTTAATGCTGAATATGTAGAAGAGTTTACGAAAGGTGAAGTAAAAGGTAAGACCGGCTCATTAACGGCGTTGCCTATTATTGAAACCCAGGCTGGTGACGTATCTGCATTCGTACCCACTAACGTAATTTCAATTACCGATGGACAAATCTTTTTAGAAAGTGATTTGTTTAACTCGGGTTTCCGTCCTGCGATTAATGCAGGTCTATCGGTATCTCGAGTAGGTGGTGCGGCACAAACTAAAATTATCAAAAAGCTTGGTGGTGGTGTACGACTTGCACTAGCTCAATATCGTGAACTAGCGGCCTTCTCACAATTTGCTTCTGATCTTGATGAACAAACAAGAAAACAATTAGAACGCGGTGAGCGGGTGATGGAATTGATGAAGCAAAATCAATATGCACCATTAAACGTTGCTGAATTGTCCTTATCATTGTTTGCAGTAGACAAGGGCTATATTGATGATGTTGATGTTAATAAGGTAGTAGATTTTGAAAAGGCGATGCATGATTTCATGCATTCTCAGTATCAAGATTTGCTCGATAACATTAATAACACAGGTGATTATAACGATGACATAGAAGCATCATTAGCAAAAGCCATCGAAGATTTTAAAGCAAAGGGCACTTGGTAGAAATTAAGGTAAATGTCTGTCCAATTTTTGGTTGGCAAAAGATAACCGATAAGTGTAAATAAAATGGCAAACGAAAAAGAAATCAGAACGCAGATTGCGAGTATTAAAAATACTCAAAAAATCACCAAAGCGATGGAGATGGTTGCCGCAAGTAAAATGCGAAAAGCTAAAGAGCGAATGAATGCTACACGTCCTTATGCTGCAAAAATGCGTAACGTTATCGGCCATCTAGCCAATGCAAATACTGAATATAACCACCCGTTCTTGCTAGATCGACAAGAAGTTAAACGCGTAGGCTATATTATTATTTCAAGTGATCGTGGCTTATGTGGTGGCTTGAATGTAAATTTGTTCAAAGCTGCAGTAAAAGACATGCAGCAGTGGCAAGACAAGAATGTTGAAATTGATTTTTGTTTGATAGGCGCTAAAGCAACACAATTTTTCAAAAAGTTTTCAGCAAATATAATCTCACAAGTATCACAACTGGGTGACGAAGTTCATTTAGACGAGCTTATCGGAACCGTTAAAGCTATGTTAGATGCTTACACAGATGGCAAGATCGATCGTTTGTTTTTGGTTGAAAATGAATTTATTAATTCTATGACACAAGAACCAAAAGTATCTCCTCTTTTGCCACTTGCTGCAGAAGATAATGATGAGATGAAACATCATTGGGATTACATTTATGAGCCTGATGCAAAAACAGTACTAGATGGTTTACTCACGCGTTATGCAGAATCAATTGTTTACCAAGGTGTCGTAGAAAATGTAGCGTGTGAAATGTCTGCAAGAATGGTAGCTATGAAAAGTGCATCGGATAATGCAGGTGATCTTATTTCCGATTTGGAATTGGCATACAACAAAGCCAGACAAGCAGCTATTACGCAAGAAATATCAGAAATTGTAGGTGGTGCAGCAGCGGTATAACAGCCCTGACTACACATCAGAATATATAAATTTAGAGCTAAAGAGGATTTATCATGAGTGCAGGTCAAATTGTCCAAATTATTGGCGCCGTCGTTGACGTCGAGTTTGCACGTGACAATGTGCCAAATGTTTATGATGCGTTAATCGTAGATGAGCAAAAGCTAACGTTAGAAGTACAGCAACAATTAGGTGACGGTATTGTAAGAACCATTGCTATGGGTGCTTCTGATGGTTTACAGCGTGGTTTAAAAGTATCAAATACAGATGCTCCTATTACGGTACCTGTCGGACCTAAAACACTTGGTCGCGTCATGAATGTACTCGGTGAACCGGTAGATAATGCAGGTGACATTGGAGCAGAATCAGGCAGCCCAATACACCGCGCACCGCCAACCTTTGAAGAACAAGCCGGCGGTAATGAGCTACTAGAAACAGGTATAAAAGTAATCGACTTATTATGTCCGTTCGCCAAGGGCGGTAAAATTGGATTGTTTGGTGGTGCGGGTGTAGGCAAAACGGTAACCATGATGGAGTTGATTAACAATATTGCGAAGAAACACTCTGGCTTATCCGTATTTGCAGGTGTAGGAGAACGTACTCGTGAAGGTAATGATTTCTACTATGAAATGAAAGAAGCCAACGTACTGGATAAAGTGGCGATGGTTTATGGACAAATGAATGAGCCTCCAGGTAACCGTCTTCGTGTTGCGTTAACTGGTCTGACCATGGCGGAATACTTCCGTGATGAAGGCAAAGACATGCTGTTGTTTATTGATAACATCTATCGATACACACTTGCAGGTACGGAAGTATCTGCGCTACTCGGGCGTATGCCATCAGCGGTGGGTTACCAGCCAACTCTTGCTGAAGAAATGGGTGCGTTGCAAGAACGGATTACCTCAACCAGTGACGGTTCAATTACTTCAATTCAGGCGGTTTATGTACCGGCAGATGACTTAACTGACCCATCACCTGCTACAACTTTCGCTCATCTGGATGCTACCGTTGTACTTTCAAGACAAGTAGCAGAGCTGGGTATTTACCCTGCAGTGGATCCATTAGATTCTACGAGTCGACAACTGGACCCATTAGTAATTGGAAATGAACATTATGATACTGCACGTGCAGTTCAAAACACTTTGCAAAGATATAAAGAACTAAAAGATATTATTGCAATCCTGGGTATGGATGAATTATCAGAAGAAGACAAGCAAGTTGTATTCCGTGCTCGTAAAATACAGCGCTTCTTATCACAACCATTTGCAGTAGCAGAAGTATTTACTGGTACACCAGGCGCACTAGTATCACTGCAAGATACTATTTCAAGCTTTAAAGCGATTGTTGATGGAGAATATGATCATTTGCCTGAGCAAGCTTTCTACATGCAAGGTGGAATAGAGGATGTGGTTAAGAAGGCAGAGGAAATAAAATAAATGGCTGAAAACACCACCATGCATCTTGATGTAGTAAGTGCCGAAAAGGAATTATTTTCAGGTACGATTAGCGCTGTTTTTGCGCCTGCACAAATGGGTGATGTTGGTATTTATCCTCGCCATACACCATTGGTAACGGGCTTACGCCCCGGCGAATTGAAGATTGAAGTTGACGGTGAAGAAGATCAATACTTATATGTATCGGGAGGTATTCTTGAAGTACAACCCGGTATAGTCACTGTACTATCTGATACAGCTATTCGAGCTGAAGATTTAGATGAAGCTAAAGCTCTAGAAGCCAAACAACGTGCAGAAGACGCGCTTAAAGATCAACAAGGCGATTTTGATGCCGCAAAAGCGCAAGCTGAGCTAGTCAGAGCTGCTGAACAACTGCGCATGATCGAAAGAATGCGTAAAATTCGCAAGTAAAACAAAGCTTTAGACACTCCACAGAGCCTATTCGGGACCTATTCCGGATAACAGGCAAGATTTTGTACGTTTTCATATTTACATAGCGGCTTGATCAGTCCATTTTCCCACCTATTCCAATTTAGCTTTTTTTTCATAGTCAGCTTGGCATAAACTGTTGTAAAAGTTTAACTCCAGTAAACATATTTTCTATGAGTTACTGTTATCCTCTTTCATTTATAAATATAAAATAATAAATATGGGTTTAGAAATTATCATCCTTGCAGCGGGAAAAGGTACACGTATGCATAGTGATTTACCTAAGGTTCTGCATAAAGTTGCAGGTAAAGCTATGTTGGCACATGTAATCGATACAGCTCAACAATTATCACCTGATGCAATTCATATTGTCATTGGACATGGAGCGGAGCATGTAAAAGAAACGATACAAAATGAAACCATTACATGGTGCTTGCAAGAGCAACAATTAGGTACCGGTCATGCAGTGCAACAAGCATTGCCAAATATTAAAAATGACCATCAAAATGTTTTAATTTTGTATGGGGATGTGCCGTTACTAAAAATAGAAACACTGCAAAATTTAATTGATGAATTATCTAATAAACAATTAGTGCTCCTATCTGCTCTTCTAGAAGATCCTACTGGATATGGACGTATCGTTCGCGAGGGTAAAAAAGATACTTATTCACAAGGTGAAGTACAAAGAAAATCTAATAATGTATTAAGTGATGAAAAGGAAAATGTAAAAGCTATCGTTGAACAAAAAGATGCTGATCAAGCCACTCTAAACATCAAAGAAATAAATTCAGGAATCTTGGCTGCGCAAGCTGGGCACCTTAAGGAATGGCTGGGTAAAATTAGTAATGATAATGCACAACAAGAGTATTATTTAACAGACTGTATAGCGTTAGCGGTAAAACAAAATCAAAAAGTTGAAGCGATAATATGTAGTGATGAGAATGAAATTCTCGGTGTGAATAATAAAAGTAATCTATCGCAAGTAGAGCGTTTATATCAACAGCAAACTGCTGAAAAATTAATGACAAAGGGTGTAACCATAATTGATCCTGACCGCATTGATGTGCGTGGAACCCTAAAAACTGGCAAAGATGTTGAAATAGATATTAATAGTGTTTTTATTGGCGACAACGAATTAGGTGATGGGGTAAAGATAGGTCCAAATGTAGTCATAATTAACTCACAAATAAATGCAGGTACAAATATCCTCGCTAACAGTCATATTGAAAATGCCAGCGTAGGTAAAAATTGTGAACTGGGTCCATTTGCACGTCTTCGGCCAGATACTGATTTAGCAAACAATGTAAAAGTCGGTAATTTTGTTGAAATCAAGAAAGCAAATATCAAAAAGGGAAGTAAAATTAACCATCTAAGTTATATCGGTGATAGTGAATTAGGAGAAAACGTTAATATTGGGGCAGGCACTATTACCTGTAATTATGACGGGGCTAACAAACACCGCACTATAATTGGTGATAATGTATTCGTTGGTTCAGATACTCAATTTATTGCTCCAGTGACAGTTGGTAATGGCGCAACTATTGGTGCGGGTTCAACTATAACCAAAGATACACCAGAGCAGAAACTGACATTGGCACGTAGTAAACAATTCACTATTGATAATTGGCAACGGCCACAAAAAAAACCTAAATAACTAGATAAACCAAGTAATCATTATTAACCAGATAAAATTGACTAAATAAATATGTGTGGAATTGTTGGAGCAATAGCAAATCGAGATGTATCACCGGTATTATTAGAGGGATTACGTCGTTTGGAATACCGCGGTTATGATTCGGCTGGAATGGCAGTACTTGCAGATGGGTCTTTAGACCGAGTACGCAGAACTGGCAAAGTAAGTGAGCTAAGTGCAGCACTTGATGAAAAAGCTCTAATTGGTGATCTAGGTATAGCCCATACACGCTGGGCTACACATGGAATTCCAGCAGAAAATAATGCACACCCCCACATATGTAATGACCGAGTAGCGATCGTACATAATGGAATCATAGAAAATTTTGAAGAATTAAAAGACCAACAAATTGAACTGGGCTTTAGTTTTACCTCAGAAACAGATACTGAAGTTATCGCACATCAAATAGTTCATTATCTAGATAAAAATCTCAGTCTCTATGAAGCGGTTAGCAATACAATTAAAGACTTAAAAGGTGCCTATGCATTAGGTGTTATAGATAAGAATGATCCTGATAAATTAGTCGCTGCACGAAATGGTAGCCCACTGGTATTAGGTATTGGTGAAAATGGCAATTATATTGCATCTGATGTTCAAGCCTTATTAAAAGAAACCCAAGAGTTCATATTTTTAGAAAACGGTGATATTGCTGAAATCACACGTGATGCAATTAGCATACTAGATCATACTGGCGCCCCTGTTCAGCGCGAATCAAAAATAAGTAAATTGTCTGCTGATGCCGTAGAAAAAGGTGGTTATCCACATTACATGCTCAAAGAAATTTATGAGCAACCTCAAGCTATATCAGACACACTTGAAGGAAGATTAATAAATGGTCGTGTTGCTGAACAAATTCTAGGACATAAAGCCAAAGAAATACTCGACCAAACAAAAATAATTCAAATAATTGCATGTGGCACAAGTTACCACTCAGGTTTAATTGCAAAGTTTTGGTTTGAAGAATTAGCGGGTATTCCATGTTTTATAGATGTTGCAAGTGAGTTTCGGTATCGTAAACACGTCGTGCAACCAGGAACATTGTTTGTAACCATTTCACAGTCTGGTGAAACCGCAGATACACTGGCAGCATTACAACAATCAAAAGAAGAAGCTTATGTGGGTTCTCTGGTTATTTGTAATGTGCCCGAGAGTTCTTTAGTAAGAGAGTCAGATCTTGCACTAATGACACATGCAGGTCCAGAAATAGGGGTTGCTTCAACTAAAGCATTTACGACTCAGTTGATAGCCTTATTATTATTGGTCATTACAGCGGGTCGTCGTCATGGCATGCATGATGAAATGGAAAAGATACTGGTTGAGCAGTTAACTAACTTGCCGGCAAGAATAAATAAAGTTTTAGCGTTAGATGGCAAAATTAAAAAATTAGCCAAACACTATGGTGATAAGAATAATGCTTTATTCCTGGGTAGAGGTTCTCACCACCCTGTAGCGATGGAAGGCGCGCTTAAATTAAAAGAAATTTCTTATATTCATGCTGAGGCCTATCCCGCAGGTGAATTAAAGCATGGACCCATTGCGTTAGTAGACGACAAGATGCCAATCATTGCTGTAGCACCGAATGATGAATTATTGGAAAAATTAAAATCAAATCTTGAAGAAGTGCGTGCACGTGGTGGAGTGCTGCATGTATTTGCAGATGCGAGCTCAGGCTTTATTTCTGAGCCAGATACGATTGTTATTGAAGTAGATGCTCCTGATAATGCAGTAGCACCAATATTATTTACCATTCCACTTCAGTTGCTTGCATACCATGTAGCTATTTTGAAAGGCACTGATGTTGATCAACCACGCAATCTTGCTAAATCTGTAACCGTTGAGTAGCCTTATACCTTCTGTACAAATTTGGACTGCATCATGAAAATTCACTATACATATATTGTTACATGGTTATTTTTGTTTTCATTAGCAGGATATTCTCATGCTGGAGATCTGAATATTGGGCCAAAAGAAGGAACATTATTGAAAGATTTTTCAGGCATGACTATGAATGGTGGTTCCTTCCAGCTCTCGAAAGCGGTTGAAAAAGGTTCTGTTGTAATAGTGATGCTTCGGGGTTTCCCGGGAAAGCAGTGCCCGGTTTGTTCTACACAAGTTGCTGGCTATATAGCTAAAGCCCAAGAGTTTGAAGCACAAAGAAATACACCGGTTGTATTTATTTACCCCGGCGAAGTAAACAACCTGGATAAGCGTGCAAAAGAGTTTACAGCACCATTAGAAGTAGAAGTGGATTTACCCAGTAATTTTACTTTTGTAATTGATAGTGATTACGCAATAACGAACCATTTAGGGTTAAGATGGGACGCACCAAAAGAAACAGCATATCCTGCAGCATTTGTAATTGATCATGATGGTTATGTTCAATATTCCAAGGTCAGTGACAATCATCGTGGTCGTGCAACCGCAGATGAAATATTAGAATTCCTTGATATCATTCATTAATATCTATATTTAAAGAGATTTACAGCATTGTTCATTTGAATAATGCTTTCTAATCAATATCAATTATAACTACGTGGGAAACTACTAAGGGTGAATATTCATGGAAGCTAATAATCCATATGAAAGTCCAAAATCCAATCCTGCGACGACTACAACAGAAACTTATCAACCTAAAATATTTTCTATAAACGGTAGAATAGGCCGTATACGCTATTTAGCATATGGAATGCTATTTACCATTTTAACGCTATTGTTTATTGGGGTAGCAGCATTCTTAGTGCCTTCAATAGCAAGTGTTTTCACAGAAATCTCAGGTGTTACGTCTCTACTACTTTTAATTGTTTTTTATCTGCCATTAATTATAGTTTCAATCATATTAGTGAGACGCAGGCTAAATGATCTAGACAAGAGCGGTTGGTGGCAACTAATAATGTATGTCCCTTTTGTTGGAATCTTGTTTGCCCTATATGTATTACTCTGGCCGGGAACGAAAGGCTCTAATTCATT